>JANONM010000433.1:0-7202 GCA_031420855.1 Hyphomicrobiales bacterium | reverse complement strand
ATGGACAACCCGGTTGTAACGCGCCCGGTCATTCAGCCACTGGTTTTTTTCGGCGATGGCGTTTTCGATTGCTGCATCGGCCAGTGTTCCGGCTGGCAGCCGGGTAAAGGTTACAGGGCCGATATCTTCAAGATGTTTGCGGATTTTCTTGCGGCGCTTGCGCTGGGTCGGAGTGTAACGCAGCTCATAATCCTGTTCTGTGGCGAATTGCGTGAGATCGAGAAAAGGTGCCCGTTCATTGGATTTGGCATCGCTGAAAAATTGCAGGGATGATTTTGCCAGGTGGCTGTCTTCGCGCACATGGCGCAGCCTGAGGATGTCAATGCCCTTGAGCCGCCGCAAAAAGCCAAAGCTGGCTTCGATCCAGCGTTTTGGACAATGGCCTTTGGCGCAGAGCACATCGCCATATTGGCCGAAGGGTTCCGTCAGCCAACTCAGAACTTTGATACCAAGCCGCGATTGCTTCATCAGCGGCCAGACAAAAACCAGTTCGTCACCATCATATCCGGTCAGTACATGGAGTTCCACTTTGGCAGCCTTGCCAGCATAGACTTCACACCATGTTGCGATCCAATCAAAGGACTGGAAAACACTGGTATGTCCGCTGCAATTGGCTTCCAGTTTTCGCCAGGCTTTTTCCAGCGAAAGCAAACCTGCCAATCCAGTTATAAGAGTAATTTCTGGCATGGTTGTAGTGGCGACTGTCCCCTGGGGGGTGTCCGTCGTGGCAACCGTATCATTCCTGAACAGTTTTACCGATTTCACGCGATTTCTCCGAAGCTACACGGGTGATCTTGCACGAAAACGGCCAATTTCACGATAATGTGTCTGGCGAGATTGAGACGCGCTTAACAACTGGTTAATCCTGCGGCTCTGGGTTCATTTTTGATATGTCCTTTGGTTTGCTGGCATCTGAGCCAAAGTTGAAGACTTCACGCAACAGGCTGGTGAGAGTTTCACGGGTTGCAGTCTGCCTTGGAATGGGGCGACAAAGGGCGCTGGTTGCCAGACCGATGCGGGCGGTTAGGATGCCGTTGACGGCGCCTTCGCCAAAGCGCGCTGACAATTTACCGAGCAGGCCCTTGCCAATGAAGTGCTGGATAAAACTGTCGGACAGGGAAAGTCCACCGGCAATGGCGAGATGGGCGACCACCATGCGGGCAAGTTTGAAGGTCGCAAGGGTTGAAGGTTTGCCGCCATAGAGTGCGGCAATTTCGCGGAGCATGCCGAAATTCTGGGTCGCGACAAACAGGATATCCAGCGCTGCTGCGGGCGTCACCGTGGTGAGCAGCGTTACCCGGCGGGCGCGACGGGCAATGATTTTATGGGCCATCACATCCAGCGGTTCCATCAGGTGGCGTTCGGCCAGACGCATACGGTCTCGCGGGTCCAAAATATCATCGCGATGGGATTTGAATTGGCCGAGATGCCAGTTCATGTCGGGCCTGTTGGCATAAAGGCTTTCGAGTTCAGCCAAAGCGCTGTCGGCGGATTGGCCTTCATCCAGGTTGATGGCGCGGGAGGATTTTTCCTGCAACGCTTCAATCTTGTTGAGGCGAAGAAGCCCTGCGACTTCCCGAACAATCATGGCAAGAGCGGCGATAGCCAGCAACCCCGCCAAAGAGAGAGTTAACCATCCAAGATAAGGACTGCGGACGAAAAATGACTCGACGAGTTGGATGATAGACAGGGTTGCCCCCATCACAATCAACCCGAAAGCCGCCGACACCAGAACGGCCAACCAGCGGAAGCGTTGGCGCGGTGCAGCGGCGGCCATTGCCAGTGGGGGCAGCAACTCGGGCAGGGCCGGCTCGATTTCAAATTCCAGCGCTGGGCCCCTGGCTTTTGAACGGGTAGCCAGTCTGGTTTTGCCGGGCATTGCTTCATCCAGAACGAAAGCCTGGGGTTCGCGATAGTCCTTGCTCATGCGAAACGGTCTCCCAGCAGGAATTCGATGGCGCGGTCGAGGCGGATGTGGGGAAAGCTTTCACCAATGTTGGCTGGCGGCCTGAAGCGGACAAAATGAAGTTTGCCTTCTGCCTGCCCATCAAGGGCGGCACTGGCTTGTTTTGGCAGATCGCCGGGAAAAACGGCGGCTTCCTTTTCGCCGTCGAAAACAGTTTTGCCGATTTGCTCTCCGGCCATGGGCGTGCCGACGATGCAGGGAATTTCCTGGCCTTTTTGGGTTACCTTGGCTTCGCGCGTCGAACGAATGGAAGCCAGGGCTGCCACATCATGTCTGGCGCCTGAGGCTTCGGCACTGTGGGTGGTGGTTTCAATCAGTGTACGGAGAATATTTTCCAGCTGGTCGTGATCAGTGTGGTGCAACTGGTCGGCCTTGGTGGCGGCAAACAGCAAGCGCTCGACGCGGCGGCCGAACAGCTCTGACAGCAGGGAGTTTTCGCCAATGCGAAAACATGACAACACCTCGTTTAGGGCCTGTTGCAAGTCGGCGACGGCAGCGGCTCCGGCATTGAGGGACGACAGCACATCGACCATGACGATCTGGCGGTCAAGCCTGGAAAAATGACTGTGGAAGAAAGGTTTGACGACTTTTAAGACATAGGAATCATAGCGGCGGGCCATAATGGCAGCCAGTGAATTTGGAGCCAGTATTTCGCCGTCTGACAAATCGAGAGGTGCAAACGACAGGAGTGGTGAACCAGCAAGATCGCCCGGCATCAAAAAACGGCCCGGCGGCAGGGTTGACAGGGACACATCTGATTCACGGCAGCGGGCGAGATAGGCGGTAAAACCCGTGGCGATTTCCAACGCCTTCATTTCGTTTTGGGGGTCATTGGACTTGATGTTTTTCAAGAGTTCAAGCCAGGGTGCTGCATGGGTCAGCCGTGGTGGTTTTTTGGCCATGGCAATGGTCGCACTGCTCCATTGCTGATAGGACTGCGTCATCAAGGGCAGATCAAGCAGCCATTCGCCGGGGTAGTCAACAATATCGACGTGCAGTTTGCCGCTGTGAAACCGCCGCGCCAGAAAACCCTGCGGTTCATATTCAAAAGTCAGGCGCAATTGGCTGATACGCTTGGTGCCTTCCGGCCAATGGCGATTTTCACCTGTCAAGGCAGCGAGATGTTCTTCATAGGCGAAACGCGGCAAATCATCATTGGGCTGGGGTTCAAGATAGCAGCGGGTGATGCGGCCCTTGGCATGGGCCTCGAACATCGGCATGCGGGCACCCTTCAAAAGCGCGTGAACCAATGCCGTGATAAACACGGTCTTTCCCGAACGCGAAAGTCCGGTGACACCGAGGCGCAAAGTGGGGTGAAACAGGCCCGTGGCAAAGTCTTGCAAGCCGCCAGCCGCAATCCTGCCGCCATCGATAAAATCCGAAAACCTCACGTCAACAATACCCCCTCATGGTCCCATAGTTGGCGATTTGCGGGGTGGTTGACAAGGCCTAGGCCTTGCCGATGTCAGCAAGATCAAAGGGTGTGGTTTGGTAGACTTCGTTGATCCAATTGCCAAACAACAAATGGGCATGGCTGCGCCAGCGGTTTTCAGGGGGTAGTTTCGGATCATCGTGATGGTAGTAATGGGCGGGAACCTTGATGGGCTTGCCGCTGGCGATATCGCGCTCATATTCTTCTGCCAGGGACCTCGTATCATATTCAATATGGTTGAACATGTAGAGCGAGCGATGGGCGGGATCGTTAATCAGGCAGAGGCCCACATCGTCGGATTCCATCAGGAATTCGAGACCAACATTTGTCGGCACATCGGCGCGGCGCACTTCTGTCCAGCGCGATACCGGCATGGAAAAATCATCGGAAAAACCCCGCAGGAATGTGGAGGCCGGATGCAGATTGCGGTGGCGAAAAATGCCAAAAGCCTTTTCAGCCAAAGGGTGCTTGGGCACGTGGTGAAAGTGATGCAATGCGGCTTGGGCGGCCCAGCAGATGTTCATGGTGGAATGGACATGGGTTTGGGTCCAGTCGAAGATTTCCGTGAGTTCTTGCCAATAGGTCACATCTTCAAATGGCATTTGCTCAATCGGTGCACCGGTAATGATCAGGCCATCAAAGCGCTGGTGGCGCACGTCTTCCCACGTCTCATAAAACGCCAGCATATGTTCCTGCGAGGTGTTTTTTGACTGGTGGTTGGTCATGCGGATGAGTGACATATCAACTTGCAGCGGCGTGGCGCCCACCAGTCTGGCAAACTGGGTTTCGGTCTTGATCTTGTTGGGCATCAGGTTCAGCAGAGCAATGCGCAAGGGGCGAATGTCTTGTCGGCCGGCCTCGTCAGTTGACATGACCATGACGCCTTCTTTTTCAAGAATGCGGCGGGCCGGAAGATCGTTGGGAATGCGAATGGGCATGAGTGTCAGATTTATTTCTTGTCGATGGCTCTGGAAACGAGATCGATAAATGTGTTCTCGTTGGTGACGGTGGGAATGTCTTGCATGCGCACGTGATAGCCAAAGTTTCGGGCAATTTTTTCATAGAGCGGGATGCGGTGGTGCAGCAACTGTTCAAATCCCCAGACGGCAAAACCGTCGGGATCAACATCGTCATCATGCAAGATTTTATGGGTGTCTTTATACTCAGCCCACTTGGTTTCGAGGAAGGCGGGTTGATAATACATCGGCTTGGGAGTTTTGCGGAAGCGGTCAACCAAGGTCCGGGTGTGTTGCGGCGTTCCTTCGATGTAGAGCAGCAGCGTAGACTCGGCGAGCGTGGAGAGCACCGTATCATTCAGGTCATCGGGATCGACGACTTCGCAAAGCGAGCCGCCGGAATCGCAGATGAAATGTTCGTATTGATAAATCTCGTGGGCACGGCCAATGAATTCCCTGACATCGAGCAGGGCGCGGATTTCGGCATCGCGGTGCTGGTTTTGCCGGAGCTTGTACTCGGCAATTGAAATGCCGCCCTTGTCTGGATTTCCGGGTTTTCCCAGATATGTGGACAACGGGGCGAGATTGTCGAAGGTGATGTTGGAGCGGATGTAGATTGAATCCGAGCGCAGCAGATTGCGCAGGAAAGGATTTTTCATCGCCTCGCGTTTGAAATTGTCGACGATATGTTCGTCCATATAGCGGGTGCCGATGCGGTAGTCGACGGAGTATTGGAACCATCCCGCATCTATCAGCAGACTTGCCAAAGTGGTTTTGCCAACGCCCGACATGCCGAGCACGGTCACGGCTTTGCGCGGCAAATTGCGGAAGTTCTGGCCGATTGAGAATTTCATGGCAGGTGCTTTAGCTTTCCCGGCGATGGAGGGCAACCCGTCTAAAACTGGTGGCGTTTTGATGATCGAGTGTCTTTGAGCTTCCCCCGCCTCCGCCCTTCGGGCACCTCCGCTCCGTTGAAGAAACGGGGTGGAGGGTAGTGTCAGAAACCGCCCTCCAACCCGATTCTTCATCGGGGAGGAGGTGGCCGAAGGCCGGAGGTGGGGGGATTTCCAAGAAACTTCAGTAGTGGGGAGCAAGGACAAAGCAATTAAAACTGCCTGGTCAAGCGCACATCAATTGAATGGGAGTTGAAATCGAACAGATCAATATTGCTGATATTCTCCGTGTAGGAATATTCGATTGCCGGGGCGAAACCGAAGATGTTGAAGTCACGCTTGGTAAGTCCAATGGTACCGGTCAACCGGGTGTCTTCGCGTGAGAGACCGATGAGCGGATAGATGCCATCAAAATCAGACCAGCGCACCTGACCACTGGCATCCAGCGTGATGCCCATGGGCAGTTCCTTGTAGAAACCGAGGCCGCCAGAATAAGTGTCGTAGGAGATGATTTTTGAGTTGGCTTTGATCTTGTCGAAGCCGGCATTGATAGTGGCCGTGAAACTTGAATCAAAGGCATGGGTCAATGAGGCTTGCAGAAGCAGGGCCGTGCCATCGGAATTCACGCTGTCGGCAACATCGCGCCATTCGTGGACCGCACTTGCTGCAATGGTGTTCTTTGGCGTGATGGCAAGTCGGGCGGAAATGCGGGGTCCGTAGGAATGATAGCTCAGACCGAAGGTGTCGTTTTTCAGGTTTTCGCTGGCGACCATGCCGAGGCCCAGATAGCCGCGCTCAAAAACCCGTCGCACTTCAACCGACTGGCTGAGCGAATAGGTGTTGTAGTCGCTATCGTCGTAAATCTTGCCTTCGCCATTGAAGGCAGCGACGACTGAGAAGTCATTTCCCAGGCGTTTGGAATAGCCAAGATTGAATCCAACGGCCAATCCAACACCGCTATTCTCCCGGCTTCCATCGGCAATTTCCTGGTATCCGCCAAGCACGGGCAGGTAGACAACCGCATGCTTCGAGCCGTTGTTGATGTTGCTGGATGGCGCCAGTGAGATATAGGCGTTGGTTTTGAAGGGGCTGCGTTCATCGACCTGATCAATGAAGGCGCGGATGCCGCTGGCGGCCTGGTCATCTGGCGCATCGGCGGCCAGCAGTTTCAGATGGTGAATGGCGCTTTCGTCTTGTTCCAGCACGACAAGGGTTTGCGCAAGATCGGAGCGCACCAGCGTGAGTTTTGGATCGCTGGCGAGAGCTGCGCGGTATTTTTCGACGGCTCCTGTGTAATCCTTGCGGCCATGCAAGATCAGGCCTTCGATGTAAAGTGTGCGATTGGCGGCATGTGGCCCTTGCAAGGGGAAGTGTTGCAGCAGCGCTTCCGCCAACTCGTGTTTGCCGGATTTGCAGAGCATGATGAGCATGCGCACCTGCTCGGTTTCGGGCACCGCCTGGAAAGCAGAGATTTGTTGTTGCGTCAGTGAAACTTCTACGGATTGGTTTGCGGCCACCTCGGTTGCACCAATTGCCAGACAAAGCATCGCCACTAAAACACCGGGAGCGCAGTTGAACCTGCGCCCCCAGATGGACTTTTGTTTGGGTTTTTTCGTCATCAACTCACTGAACGTTGAACACGCCGCTTTGCTGGATGAAACCACGGCGGTCATCGTTGATCGGGATATCGCCGCCGACGGGATCAGGGCCCACAGCTTCGAGATTGAACACGCCTGTCACTTGATTGGCAGTTGGTCCGAAGAAGGCACCATAAAACGGATTGCTGCTTTCATTGGTCACCCAGCCATTGTCGGTGCCGGTGGCAGTTTCCACGGTTTGCATTTCCGCAGAACCAGTGATGGTATTGCCCGTGGCAACATTGGTCAGTGGATTGGCTGCAATGGTGCCCTTCAGACTGATCTTGTCATTCATGTATTGGTTGTAGTTGACGTCTG
>JANONM010000432.1:0-3326 GCA_031420855.1 Hyphomicrobiales bacterium | reverse complement strand
GTGTATCCGATTCCTGATGCTTAAGCGAAGGGCTGCATGCAAATGCGGCCCTTCGTGCTTTTTGCATGGCTGTTCAGAAGCGCAAAATCCGCAACCATCGCCCGACATTGATCAGACTGATCAGGGCCCCCGCCACATAGGTAAAGGCCGCCGCCCGCAAGACCTTGCGGGCTCCCTGCAAATCCTCAGGTGGCAGATAGCTCTCCAGCACCGGCAGTGCCTTTTTGAAACTTGCATCAAACTCTGTCGGCAAGGTCACGGCATGGATGAGAATCGACGTTGACATGATGCCAAGCGCCGCAGCGATCTCCAGCAGCATAACCGCAGGCGAGCGGGTCAAGGCAAACACCAGTGGCGTGGCCATCAGCACCATGCTGCCAATGCGCTCCACCACAATCACCTTTTTTGCCAAACGCTGGCGAAGAGCCAGCGGACCATAGCCATCGCGATCCTGAATGGCATGGGCCACCTCGTGGGCCGCTACGGCAATTGCGGTAACTGACTTGCCGTTGAAATTGGCTTCCGACAAACGCACGGTTTTTTCATCTGGCGAATAGTGATCGCCCAACGCAGTTGTCGTTTCGATTTTCACATCAGCGAGGCCAGCCTCATTCAACAAATGCCGCGCCAACTCGCCCCCCGTCCCCGGAAAATCCTCCCGTTCAACCCCATAGGTCTTCATCGTCCAATTGATCCAGAACTGCGGACCAAAAATCAGGGCAACGAAGGCGAGCAGTCCAAGCAGGGCGAGAATGAGCATGTGCAGAAGATAGTGATTGATGCGAAACTTGCAAAGAGTGTTGTTTCAGCTACCACCACAGCCAAGCAGCAAAGGAACGCGACATGTCCACCATTGATCAACGCCTCAATGATCTCGAAATCCGCGTCGCCTATCAGGACAAGACCATCAGCGAATTGAACGACGTGATCACCGGGCAATGGAAAAAGCTCGACGCGCTGGAACGGCAGTTCAGGCGCTTGGGCGAAGAACTGGAAGCCATGGGATCAGGCGAAACCCCCACCAACCAGAAACCGCCACACTATTGACACCCAGTTCCGTCTCCCTCAACGAAGGTAAGGGAGCAGGACGCAGCCTCGCAAGCGCGCCAAACCAGAAAACAGAACATCCAAAATTGCGACAAACATAATTAAGTGGAGTGGCAGCGCATTGACAGCACTCCCCCCTTCACCCCTACCCGCCTTCGGGGAGGGGCAGGGGTGGGGCGGCAACCACAAGTCATATATTTAGTGGACTGTCACCGTAACTCCTCACCGTAACTCCTGAACCCGCCGACTGCCGAGACTTCAACCAATGGTCAGCGGGGAATTTCCCACTGACCGCATAATCGCCGTGCAGATTAGATTCGGACGTCGCGGCCTTCGGCGACCGCTTTAGAAAAGGCATCGAGCACCTTCGCATTCTTGATGGAATCCTGCGGTGAAAGTGGCACGGGGCTTCCTGTCAGCACGGCGTCGGCAAAAGCTTCGGCCACCAGCTGGTAATGGTCGTAATGCGGCAGCAGTTCCTCTTCGCGCTTGCCATTTTTGTCCACGGTGACGATTAGGGCTTCGCCTACAAAAGCACCAAGGCCCAGGATAAGGCCACGCGGCACATCGATGATGCCCTTGCGGCCGATCACGGTGTAAAAGCCGAGCCCTGTTGTCTCAAATGAGCAGCTGACGACCGCCATGCGGCCTCCGGAGAATTCAAGAATGCCGCCATTGGCAACATCGACGCCGAACCTCTTGTCCATTTTCTGCCAGCCCCTGACACTGAGCGGCTCGTCACCCATGATCATCCGCGCCGCGCTGACGATGTAACAGCCCATGTCGAGCAATGCGCCGCCACCCAGTTCCGGGATCATACGCACATTCTTCGGATCAGGCAGGCTCATGATGTCGACCGAGAGGTGGGTGCGCACTTCGAGGACATCGCCGATGACGCCTGATTCGATGATCTCGCGCACTCGGCGATGTTGCGGGTGGAAGCGGTACATGAAGCTTTCCATCAGCGGCACGCCTGCGCGTTCGAATGCGGCAGCGATCTTTTCCGCTTCGCCGGCGTTCAGACCCAACGGCTTTTCGCAGAGAACCGGTTTGCCCGCCTGCGCCGCCTTGATTGCCCATTCGGCATGCATGGAATTGGGCAGTGGAATGTAAATTGCGTCGATAGACTTATCGGCGAGGAGGTCTTCGTAGGTGGCGATCCGCACTCCGTCCTGCTCGCCATAGCGGCGTTTGGCATCAACCGGATCCCGGCTCGCGGTGGCGACCAGTTTTCCGTTTCGCGATTTCTTGATACCGGGGATGATCGCATCGCGGGCAATCCAAGATGTGCCACCTAAGACACCCCATCTGACGGTGTTGGCCATTTGTATTCCTCCAAATCGATTAGCAGGCGTCGCTGCAGCCCCGGGACCAGCATGCGAATATCGTCTTCGGCATTTTGATCAAATTTCTGCGACATATGCAGTGTATTAGCGTATTCTGCAGAACTATATCTCCAGTCAAATTCACCGTCAACCCACCGCAAGAGTCTGTGTCGGTAGCACACGATATGTCCGGATTAGGTAGCACACGAAGTGTCAGGTGAGACTGTCCTTTTGAGGAGGGATGGGATGCGCCGGGGGGTAACGGTGACACTCCACTTAATTACGCTCTCCGGTTCTGGAGAAGTTCGGAAATTGGTTTAGACACCCCCTCCTCCCTTCCGCCTTCACAAGTACTTCGGCGGACGCTGTTGGGGTTCTACGCCGCGTTTTGTGTGAGGGAGAAAGGCGGCGCTTCTATTGCGCTGAAAGTTTCAAATTTACAAACACACGTTAACGACGTCATTCCAGCCAAGCGTAGCCCTTGCGGAACGTGAGCTGGAACCCCTCTTTATTTCAATGAGTTATGCCTGTGGTCGACAAAGCTGGGTTCCAAATCACCCGCAAATGACGGGCGTTTGGAATGACGGGTTGGGTGAGTCAGGCACTTATTGCATTGCATTCGCGCAAGGCCTTGATTTGGCTTTTGGGGTGGCCTTTGAAGATGGCGTTGCCTGCCACCAGCACGTTGGCGCCGGCGCGGATTGCGGCTCCGGCTGTTTCCACGGTGATGCCGCCGTCGACTTCGATATCGATGTTGCGGCCACCTGCGAGGGCTTTGGCCTGGCGGATTTTTTCAAGGGTTGCGGGGATAAAGCTTTGGCCGCCAAAGCCTGGATTGACGGTCATGACCAGGATGAGGTCCAAGCGGTCGATGACGTGTTCCAGCACTGAAACCGGTGTGGCGGGATTGAGGGCCACCCCGGCTTTTTTGCCCAAGCCTCGAATGGCTTGCAG
>JANONM010000431.1:0-3927 GCA_031420855.1 Hyphomicrobiales bacterium | reverse complement strand
ACCTGCTCAGCCAAAACCGCAACACCTTCGTGTGCATACATCGCCAAGGCACGATCACCAAAATCATCCCTGCCAAGCTTTGAAATGAAAGTGACTTTCGCTCCGGCACGCGCTGCCGCAACTGACTGGTTTGAGCCCTTGCCACCGGGCCCCATGGCAAAGCTGGTTCCCAGAATGGTTTCGCCCATCACAGGCTGGCGGCCGGCCCGAAACGCCAGATCAGCCACATAGATTCCGAGGATGACAACGCCAGATTTTTTCATCCCTAGACACCCAACTTGGCATCGGGGGAAATTACGCCAAGCTTGAATTTGAAGCAGCCATAGAACCGCCGCTCAAGGGTTTGCACAACACAATAGGATCGTTTCGCCGCTTCATAAAATGCAAACCGCTCAATCGAAACCATGGGCCACGACTTCCCTTCAGCCCGATCAATTTCAGCCTGAACTTCTTTTGCCACAGGCAACAATTCGCTGGGCTTGCCGACAACCTCCATGCGGGCTGCTGCATCATCAACAAATGTATCAAGCGGGAACAGCGAGAGTATGGCCCGCACCGCCCGCGGCGCATCAGCATCAATCCGCAGCAGTTTGCCATAGACCGTGGCCCGGGCCACCGAATCCGCCGGGAAATTTGTGTCGCATATAATCAAGTCATCGCCATGTCCCATGCAGCGCAGGGCATGTAGAAGGTCGGCGTTGAGCAGGGGATCAAGATGTTTCAGCATGGTTTCCTCAAGTCTTTTTGTGGGGATTTTTTGGCATAAGGGATTTCGGCATTTTGCTGCGTGGTATGATGGCACCTGGCTGCTGGATAACCGCATTGGCCAGCAGATGTCCATCAGCTGCCGCCACCAGTGGTGCCTTGTTGCGGATGCGCGCCGCAAGATAGGCCGCTGCAAAACTGTCGCCCGCCGCTGTTGTATCAATGACTTTCTTGACAGGCAGGGGAGCGGCCACTTCATCATGGTTGCGCCACACAATGCGCGCCGACGCATCCGGCATTTTCAAAACTTTTTCAACGCATTTGGCAATTTCAAACATGGCATCTCCAGATCGGCCAAACACTCCGGTCATGTCCTCGTGTGAGGCAAACAGGATATCGGCAATTTCAATCGCCTGTCGAAATGCAGCATCAGCCTCGCGCTTGTCAGGCCAACCCATGGCGCGATAGTTTGTGTCAAACACAATCCAGGCACCTGCGTCATTGGCCCGTTGCAGATAGTCAAACAACAGGGCTCTTGCCGACGCACTATAAAGCGAGAGTGTCACACCGGTGAAATAGATCCAGTCATGCTGCAAAAAATACTGCGCGATATGTTGATCGTCCCGGTCAAACACTTCCCGCGCCGGCGATTGATTGCGCCAATAGGAAAACTGCCGTTCACCGCCGGCAAGATTTTGAATGATGTAAAGGCCCGGCATGCGGCCAGCGACCTGCCGGACTTCTGATGTGTCAACGCCTTCCTTCTGCCAGTTTGCCAACATGGCATCGCTCCACGGATCATCGCCAAGAGCTGTAAAATAACTCGTCGATATCCCCATGCGCGAGAGATACACAGCCGTATTCAGCGTATCGCCACCGAAGCCTTGGGCGAATTTGCCTTTGCGTTCCTCGCGCATTTGCAACATGCACTCGCCAATCGCCAAAACCCGGTTCATCAGATGTCTTTCTTCATGCGCGGCGCCACATGGATTGGTGCCTATGTTTTGAAGCTTATGGCGTTGCCTTTAACTCAACAACCCCGAAAGCAAATCCCGGCCCGCCAAATTTCGCATCAGGTGTGACACGCCGAAATTCCACGGCGGGCATTGGTCGGTTGAGCGCACCACATTGAACAACACTCCCAATTGCGGATTGGCCACCGTCACCCGGTCGCCATGGTGGTGGGTAAAGCCTTGGCCCTTGCCATCGCGATCCTGTGTCGGCGCAAACACCGTGCCGCAAAACAGCACAAAACCATCCGGGTACTGATGATGTTGGTTGAGCGTGGCTTTTGCCAGTGCCTCGGGCTTGCGGCTGATTTTCCGCATGTTGCTCGAACCCTGCAAATGAAAACCATCCTCGCCATCAACTTCGAGTTTGATGTCCATGGCGTTCACATCTTCAATGCCAAATCCATCATCAAACAACCGGATGAACGGACCCAGTGAGCAAGAAGCATTATTGTCCTTGGCCTTGCTGAGCAGCAGGGCAGAGCGGCCTTCGACATCGCGCAAGTTCACGTCATTGCCAAGCGTCGCGCCGACAATCCTGCCCGTCGATGAAACCACCAGAACTGCCTCTGGCTCAGGATTGTTCCATTTCGAAATCGGATGAATACCCACGTCAGCCCCAAATCCCACAGCACTCATCACTTGTGATTTGGTGAAGATTTCGGCATCTGGCCCAATGCCCACTTCAAGATATTGCGACCATGCACCGCGTTCAATGAGAGACTGCTTGAGCGCCATGGCCTCCGCCGATCCCGGCACCAGCTTTGAAAGATCATCGCCAATCAGCCGGGTGATATCAGCGCGAATGGCATCGGCCGCGGCGGCATCGCCACGCGCCTTTTCTTCGATCACCCGTTCCAACATACTGCTGGCAAAAGTAACGCCCGCCGCCTTGATGGCTTGCAAATCAATGGGGGCCAGAAGGCAGAGGTTTTTGTTTGCGCCTGAAAGCAGGTCAGCCAAATCACCGAGATCATCACCACTTGCTGTTGTCGCGCAGTTAGCGGGATTTTGCACTTCGCACAGATCGCGCATGGTGGGCGTGGCGGCGCTTGTTATGTCAATAACCCGGCCCTGCTGAATGGCCACAAGCACCGGACCCACAGCGTCGCGCCAGACCCGCCCCACAAAACAACCTTGCGCCAGAGCGGCTACTGTTTCGGCAATGGCTTGGGATTTTTGCATGGTTCAATTTTCCACATGCCAGGTTGATGAAACGTGTTCTTCATCTTCCTGGGTCAGTCGTTCAAATTTCAGGAAGTCGTAATAGCCACAATTATCCGGCCCCGGAAATTCCCGGCAGGTCGAAGGCCTGGCATGATAAATCGTGCAGCGCCGCGCCTCCGTATCAAAGAACTGGCAAATCTTGCCAAAGTGACTATCAGCCTTCCGCCGCATGATACGCTTGTAACCATGGGCCGCCTTGAAATATTTCTTCTCGGCCTTCTCCAGCGGCAACTCAAAATGCCTGGCAATCCGCACCGCATCACGGTCTTTCACCTCAATCACCGGATAGGAACAACAATAACCCGGACATTTCAAACAATCATACTTCTGGCGCGCCATGCGAGAACTCATTTCCAAACGGCCAGGACCGATTCCCCGCCAGCATTGAAGCTGAACATTTGCCGAAGCTGGGCGGATGCACAAGGGGTAGATATTTTCTTGAACAGGTTGTTGGCGGAAAACGGCGCGTGTTCAATCCATGCAACCACTGCCCCACCCCTGCGGAGAGCCATCGCATGCAGCAAAAACAACCTCATCCGGCGAGTTGCGCTACCTTCTCCCAACTTCGTTGGAGAAGGGAGGTGGTGGCGAGAAGATAAGTGGAGTGTCACCGTAACCCACCGTAACCCGTGTCACCGTAACCCAGTCAGGCGCAACCACATACGAAATCTGCCTATCTGCGAAGGCATTTGATTGGCCGCAGATAGACAGATGTTTCCGATCAATTTTACCAACAATCAATTATTGATGCCGTCGATATACCTGCAGGTTTCGCGTGTTTTCTCATCGCTTCCGTAGACAAAAATGCGGTTGCGGTCATCCGGTGCATCCCGTTCCTCTGCGATGTTACGTGGCAATGCCCTGGCGCGCTCGACGTCAGCATCTGCACCGCCGTTCACCTGGTCGCGTTCGAAGAATGTGACAAGACACACAACATCCTGATTTTCTCTGTCTGGCTGATTATCGAGGCCAGCAAGGTATCGGC
>JANONM010000430.1:0-5209 GCA_031420855.1 Hyphomicrobiales bacterium | reverse complement strand
GATGGAAGCCGGGCGGTCAATTCTGCGCGGGCTTGCCACGCCGGAAAAAACCGTGCTGATCACTTCAACCCACAGGGCCTATGCTGTTTCTGAAAAGGAAAAGCCCGGAGAAGCCATCGGCGATCCGCAAGTGGTGAATGCGGCTGCTGATGTTGCCGCCAAGCGCATCATTTCGTTCGACATGGAAGCGGTGGCGCGTGACAATGGCACGGTGGTATCATCCCCCCTTCTTGGTGCACTGGCGGGTGCTGCTGTATTGCCCTTTGCACGTGGAACGTTTGAGCAGGTAATCGGCGCAAGCGGAAAAGGTGTTTCTGCTTCCCTCAAGGGTTTCGATGCAGGCTATGCCTTGGCGTCGGTAAATGAATTGCCCGAAGCGCGCATCAAATCCAGGCGCTCTCCTGTGGTGTTGCCGGAAACCATGGGATCAGTTGAACTCGACAGCTTGCTGGCGCGGCTACGCCAATTGCCCCTGGCGGCACAGACGTTCGCCTTGGCGGGCCTTAAACGTGTGATTGACTTTCAGGACGTGGCCTATGGTCGTGAATATCTTGACCGACTTGCAGCCCTGCGGACCCTTGATGACAATGCTGGCGGAGCAGCGCGTGGTCATGGCTTCACGGTTGCCGCAGCAAAATATCTCGCCAATGCCATGGCCTATGATGATGTGATCGCTGTTGCTGATTTAAAAACACGCTCAGCACGATTTGCGCGAATCGCCAAGGACATGAATGCTGCAGCGGAAGAGCCGATCTATTTCACCGAGTTCATGCATCCCCGCGCTGAAGAACTGGTCAGCCTGTTGCCCCGGCGCATGGGTGGGTGGGTTGCTCTGCGACCCGGTTTGATGGCGCGTATCGATTACATTTTCAACCGTGGCCGGCATGTGCAGACAGCAAAGCTTGGTGGATTTTTGCAGCTCTATGGGCTTTCCGGTTTGCGACGCTTCCGCCGCAGCCTCTTGAGGCACTCAAACGAAACTTCCCATATCGACACATGGCTTGCACTTGCAACATGTCACCTCGAAAAGAATTACGATCTGGCGCGAGGCATCATTGCGACACGACGGTTGATCAAGGGTTATTCCGACACCCATGCGCGCGGCATTTCGAAATTTGACCGTGTGCTTTCTTCTGTGCCACTGCTTGCCGCACGTGACGATGCAGGGGTGTGGATCGACAGGCTGATTTCCGCGGCGCTGAAAGATGAAGACGGAACTGTGCTTGACGGTGCGCTGCAGACACTCAAATCACTCTGAGTTTTCAGCACTGCCTGCGCGAATATTGCGCAGCACCTTGTGTAGTGTCGCAGCGAACTGCGAGAATTCTTCTTCCCCGATGTCACGGAACATTTTCTCGTAACGATCAAACATGACGGGCCAAAAGGCGGCGAATGCCGCGCGGCCCGCTTCGGTGACCTGCACCTCGCGCACCCGCATGTCATTGGCACGCTGTGTGCGACGCACCAGTTTTCGCGCCTCAAGATTGTCGAGCGTGCGGCTCATGGTTGATTGTTCGGTGACGGTGAGCACTGAAAGTTCGTTGATGGTGAGGCCGGAGTTTATGCTGAGGACCGCGAGAACCCGCATCTGTGGTGTCGTGAGACCAAAGCTTTGCAGTTCCGTCGCGAGGTCTGCATTCCACGTGGCGGCGATCCGGTTCATCAGATAGGGAACAAAAAAATTCAGGCCAATCTCGCCAAGCGATGGCATCGATGTGTCTGACGCTGCATCGCGATGCATGACACCCCGCAGGAATGAGATGTCTCCCACCATCAGCGGAGCGCGTTGGCGAGAAGGAAACCCGAACCGCCGCCCAATCCCGGCCCTGGATGGGTTGATGCCCCGATAAGATAAAGCTGTTTCACAATGGTTTCGTGATTGACGCCGCCGCGCAATGGCCGCCACAGAAAGAATTGGTCAAGGGTGCAGGCACCGCCATAAGGATCACCACCTGCCAAATTGATGTTCATGGCTTCGAGGTCGAGCGGCGAATAGCAGCGACGCTTCAGGACTGAAGATTTGAATCCGGTGATGTGTTTCGATAACAATGCCTCGACCCGATCTGCATAGGCTTCGCGTGTCGCCTCGTTCCAACGCTGATCCTCCGGCGTTTTGATTTCTCCAGCTGCATCACCTTTCAAAACACGTGGGGCTTCAGGCAGTTGCAGCCAGAGAATGGCTTTGCCCTCTGGCGCGCGGGACGGATCGAACGATGTCGGTTGACCAACACATATCGTTGGCTCCACCGGCAACATGCCGCGCTCGGCTTCGTTCACGGCTTTCGATACGCCATCAAGTCCTGATGTAAGATGCAGCAGCGCCACTTTTGAGAGTTCAGGCGATTTCCATTTGGCTGGCGATTTCAGGGCATAGTGAATCTGCATGTTGCCTTTGCCATGGACGAAGCCCTTGGTTTCCGTTCGCATGGTGTCAGCAGGGGCATGGTTCTTCAACAATCTGCCATAAAGTTGGACAGGTGTCATGGAACAGATCACACCCTGCCCCGCCAGGATTTTTTCGCCGGATGCGAGCACCACACCGCTGGCGCGGCCAGCATCGTCGACAATCACCTCTGCCACATCTGCGTTGGTTCGAATTTCACCGCCGTGATCACGGATCAGCTGTTCAAATGCCTTGACCGCATTGGCAGCGCCGCCTTTCACAATTGGTGCGCCAGCAGCTTCGAGTGCAAAGGCAATGACTTTCGCCATCTGACCGGAATAGGTCGATTCCGGGCCAAGCCCCGTGTGCAACACCCATGGTGCCATCAGGCCGTGAAACAGCTCAGACTTGTAATTCGGTTCCAGCCAATGCCGGGCTGAACCCAATGCCTCACCGAAGAATGACGACAAGCCGCGAGGCCCACGTCTCCAGGCTTCCTTGGCGATGGTCATGGCCATTGACCATGACCACAGACGACCTCCCAACAGGGCAAAGAGGAAAGGCGCGTTCGCACCAAGCTTGGCGATGTCGGCATCAAACTGTTTGCCATCACCTTCCGCCAATTTTTCCAATGCAGCGATGTTGGCAGCATGATCACGTCTCAGGAGCAGATACGATCCATCGGCACGCAAAACACCTGTGGGAATTTCGGGATGGGCAAACTGCAGGCCCCGCTTTTCGAGTTCAGGTGCCAGTGCCGCGTAGGCAGGTGACAACAAAAACAGGACAAACGTCGTGGCCATCACATCGTGGGAGAAGCCTGGCAGGGTCGCTTCTTCCGTGCGCATGCAACCGCCGGTGCGATCATTGCGCTCCAGCACCAGAACTTGTCTGCCTTTCAGGGCAAGCAGGGAAGCGGCAACAAGTGCATTGATGCCGCTTCCGACGATCACGTAATCGGCCACGGCCTGTTATTTGCCAACGAGTGCCAAGACACGCAATGGACTGCCCGTGCCATTCTTGATTTTCAAGGGTGCAGCAATGATCACAGCGCCTTTGGGTGGCAGTTTGTCGAGGTTGCACAGGCTGGCCAAGCCGTAACGATTGGCTTTGTGCATGAGGCTATGGGCCGGAAAAGGCGGGTTCATGCCGCCCGCAGATCCAGCATCGGTTCCCACGGTTTCTGATCCCCAGCCAATGATGCCACGCTTGATGAGATACTGGATTGTTTCGGCTGTTGGTCCCGGAGAATGCGGACCATTTTCGTCGGCATTGAGGAAGGCAGCTTCGTCGCCATTGCGCTTGTACCAATCGGTGCGCATGACAACCCATGTGCCCTTTGCGATCTGGCCATGCTTGGCTTCCCAGGCTTTCACATGTTCAACCGTCAGCAGGAAATCCGGATTCTTTTTCACTTCCTTGCTGCAATCAATGACATTCACGGGAGCCACGAAATTCTTCGCTGGAATGGTGTCGGTGGCACCGTCCTTGTAGTCCCTGCCGGTGATCCAATGTTGTGGCGCATCAAAATGTGTGCCGGAATGTTCGCCAAGTTTCAGCCAGTTCCAGGCCCAATAGGGACCCTTGTCATCATAGTGCGAGATGGTGTGGATTTCGATTGCCGGTGTGTTCAGGCCGACGGAGGGCGGCAACTTGATCAGCGGTGTGTCAGGGCCAAGCGTTGCCGTGAGATCGATGACTTTCACTTTGCCCGCGAGCAAGGCTTCGGCCATGCCGGTCAATGAATTCTTCCTTGCAACAACTTTCTTCGCAGGTTTCTTGCTGGCCTTTTTTACTTTGCTTGCCATATTGGTGTCCTCGCCTTGGATGTGATGCCCGAAGAAAGACTATTGCTTTCCCATGAATTTGCAAGATTCAAATGTCTGCAAATAAAGTGATTTCGCACGCAAATTAAGCTTTTCAATGCATCTGCATCGATGTGTGGTGCAGCTTTCGCCAGTTTGAACTACCCCTAAAACCCGTCATTCCCGCGAAGGCGGGAATCCAGCTTTGCCACAAAATCGCTGGTTGCAAGCTGGTTCCCCGCCTTCGCGGGGATGACGTTGCGGGGGTGAGAATGTGATTCCCAGAGATGCGGAACCACTCTAGGATATACTTCTACAAACTTGTGAGCGCTCAATGACCGTCAGTTTTACCACCGAACGCATGTTAAATTTTGGCGACTGCGATATTTCCGGAACAGCCTATTATCCTTCGTATCTCAATATTCTCAACGGTGTTGTGGAGGAGTTTTGGGCCAAGATTGGCTATCCATGGCATGAAATCATCTGGAAGGAACGTTGGGGCACCCCGACTGTCCATCTCACCTGCAATTTTTCCAAGCCGTCTTTCTTTGGTGATCGACTGACCTTTCGCCTGACGGTAACCAAGGTTGGCAAGTCGTCAGTCACCATCGAACACGCTGTGTATTGCGGCGACCAGATGCGCTGGTCCGGCCTTCAGGTTTTGGCAGCAAGTTGGCTGGACAAGCATACGTCAATGGTGTGGCCTGATGATGTGAAGGCGAAGTTGTTGTCATTCCTTGAAGCTGAACAGGTCGACAAACACATGCCGGTACAGCCGCCTGTTACTTGACAATCTTGGTTATAGCACGGTGCGAACGCGCCAGAGCTCTGGAAACAGTTCGATTTCGAGCATGCGTTTCAGATAGCTCACTCCGCCTGTGCCACCCGTACCGCGCTTGAAACCAATAACCCGCTCAACCGTGGTAACATGATTGAAGCGCCAGCGGCGGAAGTAGTCTTCGAGGTCGACGAGCTTTTCTGCAAGTTCGTAAAGTTGCCAGTGGGCTTCAGGATTTTCATA
>JANONM010000429.1:0-3562 GCA_031420855.1 Hyphomicrobiales bacterium | reverse complement strand
AGGGACAATTTTAGAGTGCTGTCCCTTCTCCACGCCTTCGTGGAGAAGGTGCCCCAACGGGGCGGATGAGGTCCCTTGTTAGTGCCGTTCACGCCTCTATAAACTGTTCCTTCCGATACCCCTGCAAATACAACAGCGCCGTTAGATCGCCGTGATTGATCCTGATCAGGGAACTTTCCTGCACATGGGGCTTGGCGTGGAGGGCTACGCCCAAGCCTGCTTCCGAGAGCATGGCGAGATCGTTGGCGCCATCGCCGACGGCGATGGCGTCGGCTGCCGTGAGGCCTTTGGCCTTTGCAATTTCATGCAGGGAATCCAGTTTGGCCTGTTGTCCGAGAATCGGGGTGCCGACTTCGCCTGTCAGTTTTCCGTCATGTTCAATCAATGTATTGGCGCGGTTTTCGTGGAAGCCGAGTTGGTTTGCAACGGGTCCGGTGAATGACAAAAAGCCGCCAGAGACGAGGGCGGCGTAGGCACCATTGGCCCGCATGGTGTTCAGCAAAGTTTTGCCGCCTGCCATGAAAGTGATCCGTTCACGGAGCAATTGCACAATGACCGATGTGTCGAGGCCCCTGAGCAGGCCAACGCGTTCCCGCAATGCGCCATCGAAATCCAGTTCGCCGCGCATGGCCTTTGCCGTGATGTTTTTGATCTGGTCACCCACGCCTGCCACCACGCCCAACTCATCGATACATTCCTGATGGATCATGGTTGAATCCATATCGGCGAGCAGCAGGCGCTTGCGGCGGTTGTGGATGGACACGGTTGCGGCATCGATGGGGTGCTTGCGCAAATCCACAAGGAATTGCGATACGCCCACAAAGGCTTCGACTTCCAGTGCGTCACCGTGCGACAGCCAATGGGGCGCACCACCGCCATGGTCGTGCAACATTTCCACAACGACGGGGGTGATTGCGCCAGAACCGGGCGCTGCTATGAGAACGAGCAGGGAATCCATGATGTCAAAACCGTTTGTAAAATACGCGCTGCTTATTGCAGGCCCGACAGCCAGCGGCAAGTCGGCATTGGCGATTGCCGAGGCCAAGCGGCGCAATGGTGTGATCATCAACGCCGACTCAATGCAGGTGTACCGCGAATTGCGCATCCTCACGGCGCGGCCATCGCCCGAGGAAGAAGCCATGGTGCCGCACCGGCTGTACGGCCATGTGTCGGGGGCGGAGGATTATTCCGTGGGTCGCTGGCTGGTCGATGCGAAGCTCGAAATTCAGGCCTGCTGGGCCATCAATCGTTTGCCCATCATTGTGGGTGGCACGGGGCTTTATTTTCTGGCGCTGCAAGGCGGGCTTGCGGAAGTGCCGCCAATTCCGCCAGGGGTAAGAGAGAAATGGCGCAGTTTTGCGGGTAACCTGCATGCTGCCTTGCAAAAACTGGATCCTGTGGGGGCAGCAAAATTGAACCCCGCCGACCATCAGCGCCTGATCCGGGCAATTGAAGTGATAGAAGCCACAGGCAAAACCCTTGCCGATTGGCAGGCGCAATCGGGCAAACAGGGATTCCTGAATCAAATCAATGTGGAACGCCTGTTCATTGATGTGCCACGCGAAGAACTTTACGCCAGGGCCGAACGCCGCTTTGACATCATGATGCAGCACGGTGTCGTGGACGAGGTGGCGGCCCTGCCAGATTTGGGGCCCGAACAACCGATCATGAAAGCCATTGGTGTGCCCGAGTTGCGCGACCACCTGCACGGCAAAACCAGCAAAGACCTCGCAGTGAGTTTGGCCAAAACCGCAACGCGGCACTATATCAAAAGACAACTCACCTGGTGGCGCGGCCAGATGCAGGGCTGGTCGACTTTCACGCCTTCCTGAATTGTGCCAGGGCTTTAGCCATGAACATCCAACTCCGCCCGCCCGGATTATCCTACGTGACACAAGCCGCCGAAGGCCTACAACGCCGCCTGTGGACCGTGGCCGAAATCGAAGCCATGGTCGTTGCGGGCATCATTGATGATGGCGAGCGTTTCGGGCTGATTGATGGCGAAGCCGTACCAAAGCATAAAAGAAGTTTGCAGCACGAAGTCATCAGAGGCTCACTTGTCGCGTGGTGGATGAAGGGTCGCGAAGCTCGATTTCACATCGCCTGCATGACGCCATTTCGGCTCAATGCCTCAAGCTTTCTTGAGCCGGATTTTGTTTTCTTTGCCAGCAAAACCAAACTGGCAGATTTGAAACCATCGAATGCCCTGTTCGCCGTTGAAGTGGCCGACACCAGCCTGCGCTACGACACCGACCGCAAGGCCACACTTTATGCAGCCCATGGCGTGTGCGAACTCTGGATCATCAACGCCGAAACCCTTCAAACGCACATTTTCACGAAACCGTCTGCTGACGGATATCTCGAACGACGGTTGATCGAGCCCGATGTGGTGCTGGCCCCAAGATTCGCGCCGGAAATTGCGGTGAAGATGGGGGAATTGCCGCTGTTCTGAGTGAAATGAGTTTATGGGTTGTGAATAAAGTGGAGTGGCACCGTAATCGCGGGTGGCAACACCGGGGTTTCATATTGCATTGTTCCAATGTGTTGCGCTTCAAATATTCATTTCTTCCCTGGAAATTTTGCATCGAATTTGCTGATCCTGTTCGTTCCAGGTCGCCCTACGCCCGGAGTCTTGCTGCCAAAACCACTGTCATTCCATTCCGGCGCGTAGTGCGAAATGAGCGCAAATTCAGCGGCGAACACCCACCACTCGCTGTCAAAAACCAGATAGCGACAAGATACGTCACTCATCAAAAACCCATTTCTCTGGCCGAGTTTCGACACATGCTCTCCCAGCCGCGCACGAAGCGATCGTTGGCTTTTCGTCGTACCTTTCGACGCCTTGCCGATGTAAACAAGCTCATGTTGGAAATACAGTGCATAGATACCGCTTTCATTTGGACCCACGCCCTTTGCAAGTGGCGTCGAAGGGCTGGCTTCAAGTTTTTCCACGACTTGAGAGCGAATTCCTCTGTCGAGGTCAAATTGAAAATAATGCGGATCATCGGCTGACTTCCCAGTCATTCATTTCCTCTCAAGTGTTTTGCAATGTCCTTGGCGATAATCTTCGCCAAAGTCACAGGGACGGCATTACCCAGCTGCCGCATCGACTCAGACCATGAGCCTTCAAACAGATAATTATCAGGAAACGTCTGAAGTCGCGCGCTTTCACGCACTGTAAAATACCGAACACTGCCATCAGACTTGACCAACATATTTTCTCCACCGGGAACGCCGTGAACGCCTGCCTTCAGAGTTTTTGCTGGTTCATCGAGTGGGCTACCTGTGTGACCTGGATAACTTCTGGCACCAGCTTGAAACCGATGGTTGGGAATTGAACCAATACATTCTTCGGGGTCCGGCAAGTCGGAGATTGCATCTCGTATCGTAAGCCAAGATCTTTCTTTGGGCATGGTCGAAAGTCGAAAAGCTGATGCAATATTCTTTGCGCTATTATTTCGGTCTGCTTGGCGTATTTGATGCCTTTCCCAATACTCAACGTCGCGGCACTTAGACCAAATAAGCGCTTCAGATGAATGCGTTGGTTTGGGTGGCGACCACC
>JANONM010000428.1:0-7043 GCA_031420855.1 Hyphomicrobiales bacterium | reverse complement strand
CGAACCACAGATTGCCAGAGTCAAAAATCTCCATTTCAGGCTTGACGCCATAGGACTTGATCAGCCTGGCTTGTTCGCGCAGCTGGTTTGGTGTTTGAACCACAATGGATTGCCCATCACCAAAATTCAGCGTGCCGCAATCCAGCGTACAGATTTCAGGCCGCAACGCTTCGATGTGCAACAAGCGTTCCAAAGGCCCCACGCAATCCGTACCTTCGCCAAACTGCAATGGCATTTCGCCATCGCCAATCACAACATCGCCACCCATGCCGGCCGTGAGGTTGATGATAACCGCGGTATTTTTTGAGCGGATGCGTTCCATCACGTCGCGGTAGAGGTCGACGCGGCGCGACCCTTTGCCGGTTTCCGGATGGCGCACATGGCAGTGCACAACGGTCGCCCCGGCGCTGGCGGCTTCCAGTGCCGCGTTGGCAATCTGCTGAGGCGTGACGGGAACGTGGGGGCTTTTGCCCACGGTGTCGCCAGCCCCGGTAATGGCGCAGGTGATGATGACTTTTGATTGCATGGGTATTTCCTCCACCCCCAAGATAGCCGCAAACCGCTGGGCAAATCGAGTGCTGCATTGGCATGGGCTGGTTGATTTGCGGCAACTGGCTTTTCCACGGCTTGCCTCGCACGCGACGTAGCGCTAGGGTTTCGACAGGAGGCAAGCGGAATCGACCATGAATGAAATGTTGACCAGCATGTTGGTGGCAAGCCTGTCGATGGTTCCGCAACCGTCGCCAGAAAAACCAGTCATTGTCGACAGCAATTGGTGTCCTGTGGGTTACACCGTGATGATTGCCGATGGTCGGGAGGGCGAAGTGATGTCGAAGTCCGGCGATATGTGCCGAATCGTGGCAGCTGGAGAGATGTACGTCTCGTTGATACCCTATTATCTGGTAGAGCCGGTTTATCCGCAAGCATTCAAGGCCCGGACTTACGTCCACTGAGACTGTCTGCTTGACGATCAGTCTGAACAATGCGAGCATTGTATGCAGGGGGCATGTGATTTCTTCAGGAGAACAACATGTCTAGGACACGACTGACATCAACAGCGGCACTTTTCGCCTTGGCTGTTTCATCGAATTTCGCACTTGCTGAATTCAAGCAATTTGACACTCCGCAGTACAAGCATTTGGCTTTGGACTGGTGCAAGTCCTGGCAAAAGGATTGCGGCCAGCCGGCGGCCGACGCCTACTGCGTCAGCAAAGGCTGGGAAAGCGCCAGCAAATATGCCAAGGCCGAAGACGTGGAATATCCCACACGCGTGATTGGTGACAGCAAGATTTGCGATGCCGAGGGTTGTGACAGTTTTTCTTCGATCGTTTGCCAAAAAGCTGATCTTGTTGAAGAAGAGCAAGGTGGCGATGGTGACTATGGTGAGGGTGGCTATGAAGCTATCAGGTATGATTATCCCCGGGCTGGCAAATGGCATCTGGACTGGTGCCTGAGCTATGGCGCTGAATGTGGAAAACCTGCTGCCGATTATTATTGCAAAGCCAAAGGCCATGGTGGTGCCAAGGCCTTCGAAATCGACGAAAATTACGGCAAGACCCGGATCATGAAGACGGGCGAAAAATGCACCGATCAGAGCTGTGACGGCTTCAAATACATCAGCTGCGAATAGCTTGATTTTTCACGACCTGCAAAGCGTCCTGCCCAACATCTGAGGGCAGGACGATTTGCCTGAACAGTTGCAAGCCTGCAGGATTTTTCGCGGGTGCCCGTATCGCAAAGCAATTCGTGGTGTGTTATGCACGGTCTGGGGGATTACGACGCGCGGGATTCTGCGCTCACACTTCAGGAGTTTTGACATGATCAAGTTACTAACGGGGGCCTTGGCTTTAACAACGCTTTTTGTTTCTCCCGCTTTTGCCGAAGAGCGGACATTCAAAAAACCGAAGTCGGGGGAGTATCGCGTGGACTGGTGCTATAAATGGGACAAATTATGCGGGGAAACGGCGGCGAACCGTTATTGTCGGTCCAAGGGATATGACAGCTCAACGGATTTTGCCAAGGCCAATGATATTGGTGATGAATTTCCGACCAAAATCCTGTCATCGGGACAGATTTGCGATGAAGAGACTTGTGATGGTTTCAAGTACATCACCTGTGAACGTGCCGATGAAGAAGACGAAGAAGATACGCCGGTCTACATTGACACGCCGTTCAGAAAGCCATCGGTCAACGGCGCGCGCATCCACTTCTGCTATGCGCCGGGTCAAGCCTGTGGCCAAAAGACGGCAGATTTCTATTGCAAAGGCGTAGGCTATGAAAAGGCCCTGTCGTATCAGCAATCCACCCTGTTGATCGCGTTGAAGGCGCCGCGCTACATCGGCACCGGGCAGCTTTGCGAAGGGCTGGAATGTGTCGGGTTCAAATCCATTGTTTGCCGCAAGGAAAAATGATTTAGCGGGCCCCCCGCCTGCGCGGGGGCCGCTAACTTGTTGTAAGAAAGCGGGATTCCCGCCTTCGCGGGAATGACGGGTTTAGATTGAGAGTGATTTCATTTGGCCATCTGATGCTGTGATAAACCGCGCTCCTGATCGGGCGCGGTTTTTTTATCCGCCGGCCTGCCACTGTTTGATGGCTTCGAGGGGCCAGAGCAGCATGATGATGTTGAGTGTCAGATTGTCCCGGATCAGGTAGCCCACCCCCAGTTCGAAGATGACAGCAATCAATAACGTTGCAGCAACAGGCAGGCGCGACGCGGCGTAGAAGCCTGCCACCATGGCAAGAATGTCGGAAACTGAATTCAAGACACTGTCGCCATAGTAATCGAGTGATATCGTGGCCTCACGATAGCGGTTGATGATGAAATCAGTGTTTTCAAATACCTCCCATGCACCTTCAATCAGGATGGCGGCCAAAAGCTTCGTACCGAAAGAGAATCGCGATCCGGCAAAATGCAGCAAGCCATAGAAAATGAAGCCGTGAATGATGTGGGAGAAGCTATACCAGTCGGCAATGTGCTGGGAGTTTTCGGAACTGTTGACGATGCCATGCCAAAGTTTGACTGTGCCGCATTTGCAGATGGGCTCGCGGCCCATGAAAAGCAGGATCAGGGCAAAGGCAAAAATCGCCAGCAGTGGGACAAGATGAGGCAATTTCAGTGTTTTCATCCCGCCAAGATAAGCTGGCAAAGGGTGATTTTGCAAATCAGGGATGCGACTGCGGTTCGGCATGTTTTGAACCGGGCAGGGATCGCGGGAATCTGCCAATTGCAGGCATGAAACCGCGCTGATTGGATCGCTTGAATTGACTCCCGTGGTTTTCCGGCCTATCTGATCGCGGGGGCGAAAATTCCATTGAATTGGATGATTGCCATGGCACGTTCATTTTTTCTCTTTCTGGCCGTTTTGACGTGGCTCGTTTCTCCGGCATGGGCCGAGAAAAAAGTTGCATTGGTGATTGGCAACTCCAACTACAAACATGCCACGCCTTTGCCAAACCCAACAAATGACGCGCGTGCCATGTCGCGCATGCTGGAGAAGATTGGTTTCGAGGTGGTTTCGGGTACAGACCTTGATCGCCAGGCCATGGCAGACAGCATGAAACTATTCGCTGCCAAAGCAGAAAATGCTGACACTGTTCTATATTTTTATGCGGGACATGGCATTCAGGTTGATGGGCAAAATTATCTGATCCCGATTGATGCTGAACTCGCGACTGAAATGGATGTGAAGCTGTCGACGTTGGATATCGATTTGATGCTGCAGCAAACGCCGGTGACTGCGCGGGTAAAGTTGGTGTTGCTGGATGCTTGCCGCAACAATCCGTTCAAGGCAGCAATCGCACGTTCCATGGGAAAAACCCGTTCGGCAGCGGTCGGCAACGGATTGGCTGAAATGAAACCGACGTTTGGCACCTTGATCGCTTATGCCACTGGACCTGGGGAAGTGGCACTTGATGGTGAAACGCAAAACAGTCCCTTCACAACAGCGCTCCTGAAATATTTGCCTGAGGCCGGTTTGGAAATAGGTCAAGCCATGACGCGGGTTCGCAAGGCGGTTTATGAAGAAACCGGGAATTCTCAATTGCCATGGGAAAACAAGAATTTGACCAGTGACTATTATCTGGTTGCGGCAGTGGCACCCGTCGACGATGGCGGGAAGGTGGCGGCAGAATCCCCCGTTGCAGCTACGCTGCAAGAGCAGTCCGACCCGAGTGCAAAGAGTCACACAGCCCAGAACGGCGAAATCATTCTTTGGCAGGCCGTGAAAGATTCGACTGACCCGGTTGAAGTGCAAGCCTATCTTGACCGCTATGGCGACGAAGGCATTTTTGCCAATACAGCACGCAAGCGTATTGAATCCCTGAATGCCAACCAAGAGCCCGTACAGTCGGCTGCCCTTGAAAAAGCTGATCCGCCAAAAGGCAAGGCCAAGGCTTTTCAGCCCAATCCAGCCATCATGACCACGGCTGCTTCTTCGGCATCGGAAAGTGAACTTGACCTCGGCAAGACCGACAAGAAAATTCTGGTCATCAAGCTGAGCTCCCTGGGATTTGCAACGCGTTCCCTGAGTGCGGAATTTGATGCGGCAACCCGCATTGCGCTTGCCAAGTGGCAGGAAGCCCGCGGTTATCCTGTCACAGGATTTCTGAACAAGTTCCAGTATGAGGCATTGCTTTATGATGATGACGAGCGTGCGCCATTGCCTGAAGTGATTCAACCCGTGCAGAAATTGCCAGAAGTTGAAGTGGTGGAACCGCCGCCCGTCAAAAAGTACAAGGCTCCGGAACGGGTTATTGTGGTCGCACCCCCGAAGCAAAAGAAGGTGAAGCCGGTTGTGCTGGTGGAACCTGTGGTCAAGCGCAAAGTCAAAGTTGCCCCTCCACCTGCCAAGAAAATTGTCAGGCAACAGCCAGCGATAAATCCACCGAAAAGAGTGGCCGTTGTAAAGAAAGTCAAACGCCCCGTTGTCATTCCGAAGATTGGCATTTCGATCGGTAGCGGCGGCAACATCGGATTGTCGCTGGGTTTCTGAGCAAGCCGTCAAATAGAATCAAGCATCGTCATGAAAATGGGGGTGCTTTTTTATGGGGTTGTCCGGGTAGAACAGATGGTTTCACTGCAATGGCGTTTTTCTTGATAGATCATCCTTTCACCACAATGGATTGTCGCAACACGTGCAGCAATGACAACGGTGGCGTGAAGGCTACACCGCGTTTCGACAATAAGAGCGGCGTGTAGTCAATTGAAGCAAATCACACTCTTGTTTTCGTCATTCCAAACGCACACGTAGCGCAGCGGAGTAAGCGATTTGGAACCCCGCTTTGGGCGGGCAAAGCGGGGTTCCAAATCAATCGTTTCGCTGCGCTACACTCATGTTTGGAATGACGTTTTTTTGGACTTGGAGCGTTCCGGTCGAGTTGAATTCAATTCACAGTAGATCCGTCACCCCGGCGAAGGCCGGGGCAAAGCTCCATGCAAGGTAAGCTATTGAAATAGATAAAAAGCGGTGGGGGTGGTCAACTGAATCAAGATGCCCGTCGTTGCAGGCGCGAAAAATCAATCCAGTGTTTTTGCAACCCGCAAACCAATTACGTCGACGCGCAAATCAGGTGCATTGTAGCCCCGTGAGCCAACCCGCAAATCTTTCATTTCCTGGGCCCAGCCGCCACCGCGATAGGTGCGTTTGCAGTTTTTTACTATCGGTGGTTCGCCCGTGGGGGAGGCATTTTGATAGCCCGCCACCAGGCAATCCTCGGTCCATTCCCAGACATTGCCCAGCATGTCGTGGAGACCAAAGGCATTGGCTTGGAAACTGCCAATGTCAGAGGGGTATTTGGCCGCGAACCGGGCCTCGGTGGTTTGCAGTTCAGCATTGGCACCAAAGGTATTGGAGGTACCGGCCCTGGCCGCGTATTCCCATTCAGCCTCGGTGAGCAGACGGTAGGTGTCGCCCGTCCGGCTGGAGAGCCAGGCTACATAGGCTTTGGCATCATTCCAGGACATGCAACCAACGGGTTGCTGGTCATTGGTTGTGTAATTCGGAGACAAAAATGAACGACCATTCTGTGGTTTCCATTCGGTTCCGCTGAAGATCAGGCATGTCGAGGCTGCCTTGTAGCCCGTTGCCGCAGCGAAGGCCTTGAATTGCCCGAGGGTGATTTCAAATTTGCTGACGGCAAACTTCTTGGCAATGGTTACGGGATGTTGTGGGCCCTCAATGGGATCAAAGCTCGGTTCGTTGGGGGCTGCTCCCATGATAAAGCGGCCGGGTTGAATATTGATCATTTCCGGGCAATCGAGGCAATCACGAAAAGTCGGGCGCACCTCAACCTTGGGCGGAATGGCAAGCAGGGCGAGGCGCTCAGCGGCAAGGCCGCCATATATTGGGTCAGTGCCATATTTGCTGAGAAAGGCCTGCAGCACGCTTGGGCTGTTGCTAACCGACACGACTTGCCAATCAAGGGCGACAGGTGAGGCTGAAAGCGGACTCGCCACGGGTGGTTTCAGGTAAATCGCTTCGCCGCCCAATGAGGCATAGGTGTAAGGTTCCTGTTCGTTTTTTGTGGCGATCAAAACGTCATCGCGGATGCGCCCGAACATCAGGCGAATTTCGAGGCCGGGTTCGTTCAGGCTTTTGATGAGCGCGCTGGCAAAAGGGCTGTTGGAATTGGCGGGGCCGTCCTGGGCGATGGTGCCTTCCTTGGCGGAATAGGACACCACTTCGCCAGCCCCTGGTTCAATTGAAGAAAGACCGCGACTTGCCGCGCGCTTGCCATTGGCGCTGGCCAGTTTGAAGGGATTGTTGCGGCAGGCGTCAAGCACGACCATGCGGAGTTTTCCGGCACCAGCCACTGCGGCCCGAACCGAAGTCAAGCTGATGGCCTCAAATTGCAAATCAGTGGAGCGCAACAGTTTGGCGTCTACGGGAACCAGATAATTCTCAGCCTCGAGTTCAGCACCGTGGCCGGCATAATAGATCAGGGCAATTTCGGCTGTGGTGGCCTTCGATGAAAAATCCTTGAGTTCGTTCCGCATTTTTTCAGCGCTCAGATCGGTGACATGTCGCACATCTTCAAAGCCAGCG
>JANONM010000427.1:0-1639 GCA_031420855.1 Hyphomicrobiales bacterium | reverse complement strand
CCGCCCGCCTTCGCCGAAGGCTATGGCGCGTTAAAAAAGGCCGGAGGTGGGGGACACATGGAAACTATGGCCGCAGGTGTGATTGCCAAGTCTCACGACTTGGGCAAAGTCTCCGACAGATATTTTACATCGGCCAAAAATCGCTTTGCCTTTTCCGGCATGCCGGGTTCTTGAAGCCGCGCATTCACCCATCCCAGATAAGTCAGTCCACGGAGCAATATCATCAAAGGCAGTGCAGCCAAATCAATTGTCCGCAATGGTCGAACGTTCACGTATCCTTGCACGAAGGCATCGCGCAATGCAGTATAGTCCGGCTCATGAATATTCTTGATCAGGGCTGTTGCCAGATCGAACATGCGATACCCAAAGCCGCCATCATCAAAGTCAATAAAGTATATATTTGAACCGTTTACGAGAATGTTCTCGCGCGCCAGATCAGCATGGATCAATCCCGTGTCCGGCCCTTCAATATCGTATTTTTCCAAACCTTGCGAGCAAGCGCGGCGCAAAGTGCTGAGCCATTCACGGTCATTCTTCGAGAGTTTTTCGCAGTCCCAAAACCGTCCCCAAAACGGCTGCGATCCCACAAGCCCATTGCGATCCCAGGAGGGTCGCTGAAACGCCGGAGATGGTTGCCAGGTGTCGGTGAGCAGGTGAAGGTGCGCCAGTTTCACGCCGATCTCGTGCATCAAATCGGTTCGTTGGCGACCCGCATGATGCAGCGGTTTGTGTGACGCTCCAAAGGGCTGGCCCGGCAACCAACTGAGAAGGCTGAACATGCGATCAGCGCCATCCCGATTTTTCTGCCGCACCACTAAACTGCCGGAACCCGCGACCGCTGGTTCCGGCACGACAAATCCCTCGCCCGCCAACATGGCCATCCATTCCAGTTCCGAGCGGATCACGGCCTCGCTGTGGTAACCCGCCCGATGCAGGCGCAACGCATGGGGGCCATGAAGCGTATCAATTTTGAAAACAATATTCTCCCGCTGCATGACCAACACTGGTTGACCTGTTGTGATCGGCCAATGTTGCGCAGCACCTATGGCGAGATCAAGTGCTTCAATCGGGTCCATCAAACTGTTGCGAGCACATCATCGAGCGTGGAGAGCAAGATGTCCGCTTCAGATGCACCAAACTGCATTGGCGGCCGGATTTTTAAAACACTGTCGTCATGACCATTGCTGCCCATCAACACGCCCCGCTGCCGCATCTCATTGACAATCCTGTCGGTGGCTTGTCGCGCTGATGTTTTGGTATTGCGATCAACAACCAGTTCAACACCGATGGCCAGACCGGACCCCCGCACGTCGCCAATAGGATCATGCTTGTGGGCAAGTCTCTGTAGTCCTTCGAGCAAATATTTTCCGGTCGCCGCTGCCTTCGATTGCAGTTGCTCCTGTTCCAACACATCCAGCACTGCACTTGCCGCGGCACAGGAAACCGGATTGCCACCAAAGGTGTTGAAATATTTGAAGGCCTTGCGAAATTCCGACATCAATTCGAAAGACGTGGCCACTGCTGCCACGGGATGCCCATTGCCCATGGGCTTTCCCATTGTCACAATGTCGGGCCTCAACCCGATGCGCTCATGCCCCCAGAAATGGCTGCCGACGCGCCCAAATCCGGGTTGCACTTC
>JANONM010000426.1:0-3045 GCA_031420855.1 Hyphomicrobiales bacterium | reverse complement strand
CAGTTGCAGCTTTCATCAGGCTACCAGACCCCGACAATGGGGTTGGCGCTCCTGCCACTACCGCATTGTCGCCGGGGACTTGATGCTGTTCAATCAATGTTAATTGAACTATTCAATTCCAGACGCCATAGCATCATGTCTGGCATTGCTGACTCATTTCACTTTACCGTTCCAAAAAGACAGCCTGCTCAAGAACCGTTGGATAAAAATGGCGGCAAAAAGCACTGGCAATATCATGAAAACAGTTGCCGCTGCCATATGGGCCCATTCTTCGGCCTCGCCTCCAACTTGTGCTTCCTTCATCGACAGCTGACCGATTGCCCAAGGCGAAAGCGTCATGGCGTTGTTGGTTGTCAAAAATGCTGCGAAGAGATATTCGTTCCAGCACAGGATAAACACAATCAGTGCAACCGCCGCAAATCCCATCGCTGAAACCGGCAGCACAAACTCAAAAAACACCCGCACGTGGCTTGCACCTTCGAGCAATGCTGATTCTTCCATCTCGGTTGCCTTGCCGCCCAAAACGGGTCTTAGCAGCCAAATGGCCACGGGAAGATTGACAGCTGCGTAAGCGAAAATCAGAGGAAAAACTGTGTCGAGAGTTCCGGATTTCTGAGCCATAAAATACAGTGGAAGAACCAGCACGACAGGTGGCAAGACGCGGGTCACCATCATCGAGAACAACAAGTGGTCACCGTTACCAGAAAACCTTTTCTCGCGGGCGGGAAATCGCGTCACCCCATAGACGGCAAATCCAGCCAGCAGCACAGCAATGAAAGTCGCAGCGAGTGAGGTGATGAGCGAATTGAGGAAAGGCCACAGCAGGTTCTGGTGAGCATCTGCGAGAATAAAATTCCATGCCTCAAGAGTAGGTGCAAAATCGATGTAGGGAGCATAAGATGGTCCGTCGAACTGGTCATTCGGAGTCTTGAATGAAGCGATCACCAGCCAGTAAATTGGAAAGATGCAAACAAGCGACCAGAGCAATAAAACAGCAAAAGCAATAACTCTGGTCAACGTCGTCATCTGATGTCCTTGCTAAATAGAAATTGATAAACACCTTCAATGGAAGTACGCGTTGCAAGATTGCCCATTGCTGACGACTTCTCAAGCAATTAATGTAGATTGAGTACATAGGACTTCTGAAATGCCAAGGGCTGGACACAATTGGACATCTGGCTTCAGCCACATTCCCCGCAGCATTTGGGCTATTGGATTTGTGAGCATGTTCATGGACATTTCTTCGGAGATGATTCACGCGCTGCTGCCAATATACATGGTCTCGGTTTTGGGAACATCGGTCTTGGCGGTCGGGTTCATTGAGGGCATCGCAGAGGCGACAGCGAGCATCACAAAAATCTTCTCAGGTGCCCTGTCTGACTGGCTTGGGAAACGCAAGTTGCTTGCTGTGATCGGCTATGGGTTGGCAGCCTTTACGAAGCCTGTCTTCCCGATGGCACAATCGCTTGACTGGCTGATTGGTGCCAGGTTTGTTGACCGGATCGGCAAGGGCATTCGTGGTGCACCGCGCGATGCCCTGGTTGCGGATATTGCACCGCCCGAGTTGCGCGGGGCAAGTTTTGGGCTGAGACAATCCCTCGATACCACAGGCGCGTTTCTTGGACCGCTGCTCGCCATCGCCTTGATGATGGGCAGTGGCAACAACTTCCAACTGGTTTTCTGGGTCGCAGTCATTCCCGCCTTTTTTGCCCTTGCCTTGATGGTATTTGCGGTCAAGGAACCAAAGCGGCATGTCGAGCAAAAAGCTGCGCGACTGAAATTTTCTGCCGCCAGACACTTCCCTTTGGCCTATTGGGCCGTTGTTGCTGTGGCAGCAGTGCTGACATTGGCACGATTTTCCGAAGCATTTCTGGTCCTTCGTGCCCAAAGCGCAGGACTGGGAATTGCCCTTGTCCCACTGGTATTGGTAGTCATGAATGTCATTTACGCCTTGTCTGCCTATCCCGCTGGTGTAGTGGCTGACAAAGCAGGCAGGACGGGCGGTCTCATGCTTGGCATTGTCTGCCTGATCCTCGCAGATATTGTCTTCGCATTCACCACAGGCATTTGGGGTGTCATGGCAGGTATTGCTTTGTGGGGACTTCACATGGGATTGACCCAAGGCCTGCTGGCCACCCTGGTTGCAGACTCTGCGCCAGCTGATTTGCGTGGTACGGCATTTGGCGTGTTCAACTTTGTCATTGGCATGGCAATGTTGCTGGCGAGTTTGATTGCGGGTGGACTCTGGGATTTGTATGGTTCCCAGGCAACGTTCATGTTTGGCGCGGTGGTGGCATGCGTTGCTTTAATCGCGCTGGCGGCATTGAGAACGACACTTTCTGAAAAATAGCTCAACCGTGCAAATGGCCATGATGAAGATCGGGCCAGTGGCGATGGGAATGTGTCATCGCCAAATGACGATGCGGATGCGCATGCGGTTCACTTGCTGATTGACCATTTTCGTGGTCATGCCGATGGTGTTCGTCGTGGATGTGACGATGATCGTGTTCCAATTCCTCGTGCCGATGTTCGTGTGTGTGCCGTTCAGACAAAGACAAACATCAATGCCCCAAATGCCCGTTCACCAAAAGCATCGGCCAATGTGCCGATCGTCAAGCCTTGTCGCGTCGAAATTGACAGCACAATTTCCGAAAGTCGGCGTGGTTTAGGGGCTGTTTCAATCACAATGCCGCCCGATGAATAGGCAGCGTGGTTTTCTGTACCAACACCTTGTCGATGCGGCGTCCATCGAGATCGACCACTTCAAATCGGTAGCCTCGATCCTCAACGCATTCGCCGACAGCAGGCAAGCGGCCAAAGCGGTCAAGCACAAATCCGGCAATCGTCTGGTAATCTCTTTTCTCGTGTAACGGCAGGACGAGCCGTTGCATGACCATATCGACAGGAGCCCAACCTGCAATCAGCAGTGAACCATCCGCACGTTCTGTGATTTCCTCTTCCGTCGGGCGCTTTTCCTCGCGGAAAGCCCCGACAATTGCTTCCAGTATATCTCCCGTCGTGACAACCCCTTCAAAATCACCATAC
>JANONM010000425.1:0-4064 GCA_031420855.1 Hyphomicrobiales bacterium | reverse complement strand
CCTGCCGCAACGCCCGCCTTGGCATATTCAAGCCCGTCGGCCAGCGTGTAGGCCAATTCCAGATCAGCCGAAGCCCCAGCCTCCTGCATGTGATAGCCGGAAATCGAAATCGAATTGAACTTCGGCATATGCGCGGAGGTGTATTTGAAAATATCCGAGACAATCCGCATGGAGTGCTGCGGCGGATAGATATAGGTGTTGCGCACCATGAATTCTTTCAGAATGTCATTCTGAATGGTGCCACTGAGTTTTGAAAGTGGAACGCCCTGTTCTTCGGCAGCCACAATATAGAGCGCCATGATTGGCAACACAGCACCGTTCATGGTCATCGACACTGACATCTGGTCCAGAGGAATGCCAGCGAACAACGTTCGCATGTCGTAGATGCAATCAATCGCCACCCCGGCCATGCCAACGTCGCCCGCCACCCGGGGATGATCGGAATCATAGCCCCGGTGCGTTGCCAGATCGAAAGCCACGGAAAGTCCTTTTTGCCCTGCTGCAAGGTTCCGTCGGTAAAATGCATTGGAATCCTCGGCCGTCGAAAATCCTGCATATTGCCTGATGGTCCAAGCTTGCGCGGCATACATGGCAGGGTAGGGGCCGCGTCTGTAGGGGCGGAATCCGGGAAAGGAATCCACAAACGCCGTTGTCCCGTCAGTGCCATGACGAGAGGTGATGGCAATGCCTTCAGGTGTTTCCCATGTCGGCGCAGTGACAGTTTGTTCGGTTGGATCAGGCCAAGCAAAAACAGCTTCAGCAAGGTTCGGAATGCGACTCATGTTCCAGCCTCGACTTCCGGCGGAAGGTCATGGGCGGGTTGGTACCGTTCAACCCCGACAATAGGTCGAACCATACCATGCTCTTGGTTGCCCGTCGGCCAATCGCCCCGCTCACACCGGCACATCACGTCCCAGGCCTGTTCACAAAGCCGGCGGGTTTGGCTTTCAATAAACCCCGATCCCGAAGCCGGATCATCCACCCGCCACAGTTCTGACTCGCGCAATAGAACATGTTGCAGGTTTCGCGCCACGCGCCGCGCAAATGGGTTGGGCAAGCCTTGGGCTTGCGAAAACGGCAGTACACAGAAACTGTCAGCCCCGCCAAGTCCAGCCCCAAATGCCGCGGCAACACTGCGCAAGATATTACCATGCGCATCGGCCCCGGCAAACATCACCCGCGATGTCTCACCATGCAGTTTCAAAGGCTGGAAAGGCAACCCGCAATGGGCCAGCAAACTGCGCCACAACAAGCGTGCTGCCCGAAATTTGGCAAGCGTGGCAAAGGGATTCTGCACTGCGCTCAATGTGATGCTGACAGCACCTGCCAATTGTGCGTCGCCAAGAAATTCCATCGCCCTGAAATGTCCCAGAGCCGTGGCCAGCGCCGAGCCCAGTTCTTCAGCGTCGGTAAACCCCTTGCCATGACCGGCGCGACCATCGGCTCGTGCAAAGGGCCCAACAAAACCCGAATCCGCCAAGCTTTTGGCCAACGTGGAACTTGAAACGCCAAAATCCACATTCATTCGCGCCGGGTCCAATGGCATGGTGCCGATAAGCTTTTGTAGCGCTAAGCCTCCGCTATCGTCCGCTTCATTTTGCAAGACCAAGGCATGTAACGGAAATTCCCGCAACGCCGGGATTGTTGAGGATGCAGCCAAAACAAAACCATCCGCTCCGCCCTCCCAGTCTTCGCGTGCCTGTTGTCTCGCCGCTTCAACTTGGCGGTGGTCAACCCGCATCAATGTTTTCCACGGACCAGAAGCCGACCGTTCAGCCCGCGGACCGGCTTCCCTCCCGTGCAATATCCGAGACGCCCGCTCTCCGCCGAGGGCAGGGGGCAGACGCTTCATCCAGTCTTGGGTTGTAACAGGAGGATCAACTTGCATGACGCGGTTTGGATACCGTGCCACCGGACTTTCTGCAAATGCCAATGAAATTGCTGAAAATGAAGTCACTACGCACCCCTTGGCCTTTCCAGCAGCAACAGTGTAAGCAGCGCTTTTCTGAATCAGGGTATAAACATGTCTGACACATCAATATTTCTGGGCAAGAGCGACAAACGCGAGGAACTTTTTCTGGCCCTCGCCAATCGACATGGCCTTGTCACGGGTGCCACGGGTACCGGTAAAACCGTGACGCTTCAAATCATGGCGGAAGGCTTTTGTGCCGCTGGTGTTCCGGTTTTCGCTGCCGACGTGAAAGGTGATCTGGCCGGCGTGTCGATGCAAGGCGAGCCCAAGGATTTCCTCATCGAGCGGGCCAAGCAGATCGGTTTTGATGATTACGGTTTTGAAGCTGTGCCCACCATCTTCTGGGATTTGTTTGGCGAGCAGGGCCATCCCATCCGCACCACCGTGACTGATATGGGCCCCCTGATGTTGTCGAGGCTCATGGGCCTTACAGATGCCCAGGAAGGTGCGTTAAACATTGCCTTCAAGATTGCCGACGAGGAAGGTCTGGCCATTCTTGACCTCAAGGACTTGCGTTCCCTGCTGAAAGATCTGGCCGATCGCGGCAAGGAAATCACCACGGACTATGGCAACGTCAACGACACCACGATTGGAGCCATCCAGCGCCGACTCATTGTCTTGGACGAGCAGGGCGGTGACAAGTTTTTCGGCGAACCCGCTCTCGACATCAAGGACCTGATGCGTACCACCCGCGATGGCCGGGGTTACATGAACGTGCTGGCCGCTGACAAATTGATCAACAGTCCCATGCTCTATGCCACATTCCTGTTGTGGCTGCTGTCTGAACTGTTTGAAGACCTGCCGGAAGTCGGTGACCCTGAAAAACCCAAACTGGTGTTCTTTTTCGATGAGGCCCATCTGCTGTTTTCCGATGCGCCTCCCGGCCTGTTGCAGAAAATTGAGCAGACCGTCAAACTCATCCGCTCCAAGGGCGTGGGGGTTTATTTCGTCACGCAAAACCCGCTGGATGTGCCAGAAGGCGTGCTCGCCCAAATGGGCAACCGCGTGCAGCATGCGCTCAGGGCCTATACACCGCGTGAGCAAAAGGCCGTGCAAACCGCAGCCTCCACCTTCCGCCCCAATCCCAAATTCAAAACCGAAACCGCTATCACCGAACTTGGAAAAGGTGAGGCACTGGTATCTGTGCTTGATCCCAAGGGTGTGCCAACGATAGTCGAACGCACACTTATCCGCCCGCCGTCTTCCCGCCTCGGTCCTGTGGAAACGGCAGAACGTACGAAGTTGATCAAGGCCTCGCCGGTTTATGGTACCTATGAAGAGACCATTGATCGGGAATCGGCATACGAAAAACTCTCCGGCAAAGCCAAACAACGCGAAGCCGCCAAAGTTGAAGAACAGCAAGCCAAGGTGCAGGCAAAAGTCGAACGCGCCGCTCCGAGGGAACGCGAATCGGCGACCGACCGTTTTGTCAAGAACATGGCAGGCACGGTTGGCCGTCAGCTTGGTTCATCGGTGGCAAGGTCCGTTGGAAATGCTTTGGTGCGGGGCATTCTCGGCAGTCTGACGCGCCGATAACCTGGCCTCACGCAGTTGTGTGTGAATGTGTGAAGCCATGGCGGCCAAAAATGCGTATGAAGTGCCATCAAGGAGATTCAACCATGCGTCACATTCTAGCTGCCCTCGCCGTCACCTCCACTTTCATTGCCACCCCCATGGCGCAAGCCGAAACGGCCATTTTCGCCGGCGGTTGCTTCTGGTGTGTTGAAAGTGACATGGATCACGTCAAGGGCGTGACCTCAACAGTTTCAGGCTATGCTGGCGGAACTGCAAAAGATCCAACCTATCGCAGCCACGAAGGCTATACGGAGGCCGTCAAGATCGAGTTTGATCCCAAGGTGATCAGCTATGAATCCCTGACCGCCCATTTCCTCCGCACCATCGACGTGACCGATGGTGGTGGCCAGTTCTGCGATCGTGGAAACAGCTATATTCCTGCCCTTTTTCCGGTTGACGACAAGCAAAAGAAAGTCGCCGCAGAAGTGCTGAAGGACGCCGCAAAAAATTTGGGACAACCCATCGCCGTGCAACTCAGCGACAATCCGTCATTCTATGACGCTGAAGCATACCACCA
>JANONM010000424.1:0-1670 GCA_031420855.1 Hyphomicrobiales bacterium | reverse complement strand
CTCCACCTCGTCTCGCAACGACTTTTGCGCGCCGCGAGAGCTTGAAGAATTAGCGAGCTTTTCTGCTGAAAGCCCGCAAGCGACAGGGTGACTTTGAGTTTTAAAATGCCGTCGCCGAAACTGACTTCCGGATGGATTGGAATCGTAAAACTCTGGCCTTCAATGGTCGCGGTTCGCTCAATGGTTGGAAGCGACACCATTGAACCGGCAACTGCGCTGGTTGATAGAAAACTGATGCACGCAATTAGAGCAATCAGATTCCAGAATATTAATTGAATTCCCGGAAATCGCCAGATTTTTGTCGGGATTGTCATGGAGCAACTCCTGTGTCTACGCATTTTCTGGCAGGCTATGCTTATCACTGATCTGGAGAAACCCGCTATAGAGTACCTTGGTTGTCAGCCACCATAGCCAACGTTTGGTCTTGTAGCCTCCGCCAGCAGCCACGGTTTTCAGAACCAGCCAATGTGAATTCGCGAACTTTCCTGTTTTTTCTGCCCGCAGCAGTCCGAACAATGCATTTGCCCCTGATGTGGCTTCGGCCTTGAGCAATGCAGTTTGGAACGCATCGAAAGCTGTTCCGGCGACACGCCACTGGCTGACACTCCCGGTGGCATCCGATGCCGTTGGGGGATTCGAGGTTGGGCGCATCCGGTTCGATCGCCGACCCTACGGGTTTCAGTTGCGCCATTGCTGCCTTCCCGTTTTCGCCCTGACCATCAGGCGCGATTGGATTTCCTCTTTTATGTGGTGCCAACCTTGGTGCTAACGCCCATCATTCAAGACAATTTCAATGATCTGTGCCTCGCTTCCCGTTTCCACACTCACCGTGCCGAATTCACCACCAGGGGCTCGCGCTTCGATGTCGTATCGACCTGGGGGCAAGGCGATGTGAAAGCCACCCTTGGCATCGCAGCGGATAGCAATTTCCGGCGTCGGTGCGGTACCGCGCTGCACAGCGACGATAGCACCCGCAGCGAATTCGCCGGAGCGGTAACGGACGCGCCCTTCGTGTCGCACGGTATTGCCCATGTCAGCGCCCATGTCAGCGCCCATGTCAGCCTCATGATGTTGTATCTGGGCCGTTATCGATCCAACCTTGTATCCGTTCCACGACTTCCGGAATGATGCGGGGCGCAGAGTTGACTTGCGTGGAGATGCTCGCTGGCGTGCCACCCACGCCATAGGCGTGGATACCAACAACGATCGGGGGCCCGGCTTCGTCCTGGAAGATATAGGCGGGGCCACCACTCTGCCCGCCGGATGTGTCGACATCGTAGAAAATCCGCCGGGCACTCACCTCGCGAATGCGGTTTTTGGCCCACCATTGCTCTTGGCCATTTCCCGGGGATCCAGGATAGCCACTGACATTCACGAGGAAGCCTTTCACAGTTTGCAACTATAAGGAATGCCCCGAAAGGGTAATATGAACGCAGGCATTGCCGGAGACTTGTTGGTTTAAGTCAGGCGGCCATTTTGGTGCTGTCCATTTTAGCGTCGTATTTTTTGTTCGGCTTCGACTGATGGTATTTTTCCGATAGGCTCCTGTAAGCGCTTGCGATTGAACCCTTCGACCGCTTCTGGTCCGCTGGTACGGACGCAGCTATGAAATTAACGCCGGATGAAGGCGTTTCCGTGCCGCCTGTCCCTTGAAAAAGGTAGGGTTTGAG
>JANONM010000423.1:0-2766 GCA_031420855.1 Hyphomicrobiales bacterium | reverse complement strand
CGATCAAAATGTGCGTTTTCATCGGTGTGGAGCGTTTGCCAATAGTGGAGCGCCTTGTCCCACTGCTCGCCCTTCGGGGCCTTGGGTTTGCCCTTCAGAAAGGCATAGGCTTTTTCGTCAGGGGCAATCATGCCAGCCCGTGCACCACCTTCAATGGTCATGTTGCAGACGGTCATGCGGCCTTCCATGGAAAGGTCGCGGATGGCTTCGCCGGCAAATTCGATGACGTGGCCGGTGCCACCAGCCGTGCCGATTTCGCCGATGATGGCGAGGATGATGTCTTTGGCTGTGGCGTGTTTGGCCAGCTTGCCATGAACCTCAACCTTCATGTTCTTGGCTTTTTTCTGGATCAGGGTTTGTGTCGCCAGAACATGTTCGACTTCCGATGTGCCGATGCCATGGGCAAGCGCGCCGAAGGCCCCATGGGTTGAGGTGTGGCTGTCACCGCAGACGATGGTGGTTCCCGGCAAGGTGAAGCCCTGTTCAGGGCCGACGACGTGGACAATGCCCTGGCGCTTGTCCATCTCGTTGAAATATTCAATGCCGAATTCCCGGGCGTTGTTGGCCAAAGCTTCCACCTGAATGCGGCTTTCTGCCTCGGCAATGCCTTTCGAGCGATCGGTTGTCGGCACGTTGTGATCCACCACGGCAAGCGTTTTTTCCGGATGGCGCACCTTGCGTCCGGTCATGCGCAGGCCTTCGAAGGCCTGGGGGGAGGTGACTTCGTGGATCAGGTGGCGGTCGATGTAGAGCAGGCACGTGCCATCATCCGCCTGATGGGCCACATGGTCGTCCCAGATCTTGTCGTAAAGGGTTCGTGGTTTGGATGGGTTCGGGGGCATGGCTGCATCGTCTCGCGAAATGATGAATTTTGAGGTTCTTTAGCGATTGTCGCTGCTGAATCAAAGTGTGAAATATGCAATGCAGTCTTGGCACTTTCACACTTTTACCATTGCAAGTTTGCCCTTGCCCTCCGCAATCGGCCTGTCTAGTCATTCCGCCCATGCGCCCTATTCACATTCTACTTGGCATCATCACCACCGCGATTTGGGGGTTCAATTTTGTGGTCTTGAAAGTGGCTTTGGAGGATATTCCGCCGTTGTTGCTCACCGCTCTCAGGTTTCTGTTTGCCTGTTTGCCCGTGCTGTTTTTGCCGAAGCCCAAGGGCATGAGGCCCAAGCATTTGGTTATCGTGGGGCTCACGGCATTTTTGGGTCAATACATCTTTTTGTTTGTGGCGATGAAGCTTGGCATGCCTGCGGGTCTTTCTTCTGTGACGCTGCAATTGCAGGTGTTCATCACCATTCTGTTGTCGATCGTTCTGCTGGGTGAACGTCCGAAGCGGCAACAAATACTGGGCGGCATTCTCGCCCTTGCGGGTCTTGCCACCATCGCCTCGACAGTCGGGCAAGGCAGCAACATTCCGGCGATTGCCATGGTGTTTATTGTGCTTGCTGCTGCCACCTGGGCCTACGGCAATTTCACCATCAAGTTGGCCGGGCCTGATGCGGGCTTTGGCACATTGGCGGGCGTGGCGTGGCTAAGCCTTGTGCCCATCCTGCCTGCGTTTGCTCTTTCTTATGGTTTTGAAGGACCAGAGCAATGGCAGCACTCCTGGAACACGGTGCGCCCGATTGCACTTGCAGCTTTGGCATTCACCGTGGTGCTTTCCACTTGGGCAGGCTTTGCGGTTTGGGGCAAGTTGCTTTCGACCTATACCGCAAGTGTGGCCGCACCCTTTGCCTTGCTGGTGCCGGTGTTTGGGGGCGTGTCAGCTTTTCTGATTTTGGGCGAAACCTTGACGCCGCTGCGCTTGGTTGGGTCACTGATGATCTTTGCGGGACTGGCAATCATTCTGCTGCCTTGGCAGCGGCTGCTGGCAGGCCGCATTGCCCATGGGCGTTGAAAACTATTGCAACCGCGCATCCAGCGGCACGGATTGGACTGACATGATTTTCAGAAGCTGCGAGTCTGGATGGGCAGGATTGATCAACGTGTTGAAAATATCAGGCAGGATCGCCGAAGGAACCTGCAGCAACGCTGAACTCGCTTTCGCAAGCCACTGGTCTCCAATGGAGCGGGAAACCGCCACGTCATTCGGCAGCCCAACACCTGCATGAACGAGACGTTGCTCAACATGTGATGGAACTTCAATTTTCAAGAGTTGAATAATGTCTGGCAATAGTGACCCATCCATGCTTGCAAGTATTTCAAGCAGCGCCGAAGCAGGGTGGTCGGCAGTGTAGACAACAGGTTTGCCCTTTGTGTGCCAGCGTGCTGATCTGAGTGTTCCGCCAACGCCGTCCAATGTCGAATAGTTCGAAATGCGCCATAGAAACATAATCGTCAGACGTACATTCCGTGGTCGATCTGCACCAGCATTTCTGCAACCAAATCAGCACCGACGGCACTTCGCAACAGCGACAAGGGTGTTTGGCGAGACAATCTGTTGTTCGGTGTGCGCAACCAACGCGAGGCCTTTTCAGGGTTGCCAAAAACGCGGTCAGCCTCCAGTTGGATTTGTGCCAAACGGTAGGCGCGGTCTTGCTCATCTGCTGTAAGTTTTGTTGATGTTGCCTTCCGTCTGGCCATGGTGCGTCGAGGAATCACAAGCTCGTCGATTTCGGCTGTTGCAAAACGGGGAGCCCATGCTGATTCCAGATCTTTCACAGACATCGATTGGTTGCGACCAGCTGCGGCCGCTTGCCTGAGTTCGTCGACCCCGACAATCAAGAGTTTGGTTGCTGCAATTTTCGATGTCTTTGC
>JANONM010000422.1:0-1520 GCA_031420855.1 Hyphomicrobiales bacterium | reverse complement strand
GCTATCAGCAAATCGTTGAGGCGCTGCTCTATTTGCTGCGTGGCGGCCTGCCGTGGCGGATGCTGCCAGACCAGCCGCGCCCGGTGATCAACAGGCAAAAACCCGTCCAAATCCACCGCCCGCATGGCAATCTGGCGGCGTTCAGGCCGCAGCACCCGGGCCTCACCCTGTCCGGACAACGGCCGCTCAGGCTTGTCAACTTGAGGAAGATCTTCAAACAACCCGTCGCGGCCATCATCATCTCCCTATATTCTGTATACGGATGATCTTGCCACAAACCCCGCTGGCCGAAAAGCCAAAACACTCACAGCCTCTCAGGGGGAGGGGCAATTGCTATTGAAATCCCTCATGCTGAGGTGCCCGCACTTTGGCGGGCCTCGAAGCATGCGCCCTGGAAAAGCGTTCCAAAATCATCCGCGCTTTTCAACCGGCACGTAATCGCGCTTTGCTGGCCCCACATACAATTGGCGCGGACGGCCAATTTTCTGGTTGGGTTCGGCGATCATTTCTTTCCATTGCGAAATCCAGCCGATGGTGCGCGCCACCGAGAACAAAACGGTGAACATGGTTGTTGGAAAACCCATGGCCCGCAGAATAATGCCGGAATAGAAATCCACATTCGGATAAAGCTTGCGGCTGATGAAATAGTCATCTGACAAGGCAATGCGTTCCAGCTCCCTGGCCACGTCCAGCAAAGGATCATCAGCAACGCCGAGTGCGTCAAAGACTTCATAAGCTGTCCTTTGCATGATCGTGGCGCGTGGATCGTGGTTTTTGTAAACCCGGTGGCCAAATCCCATCAACTTGACGTTGGACGACTTGTCTTTGACTTTGGCAATGAAAGCAGGAATTTTGTCGACTGTACCGATTTCCTCGAGCATCTTGAGGGCCGCTTCATTGGCTCCGCCATGGGCCGGTCCCCACAGGCAGGCAATACCGGCCGCAATGCAGGCAAAGGGATTGGCACCTGATGACCCGGCGAGCCTGACGGTTGATGTCGAGGCATTCTGTTCATGATCGGCGTGCAAGGTGAAAATCCGGTCCATGGCCCGTGCCAGTACCGGATTGACGACATATTCTTCGCAAGGAACCGCAAAACACATGCGCAGGAAATTGCCCGCGTAATCCAGATTGTTGCTGGGATAGACGAATGGCTGACCGACAGAATATTTATAGGCCATGGCAGCAATCGTCGGGATTTTGGCGATCATCCGGTGCGAGGCAATTTCGCGCTGGCGCGGATCGTTGACCTCGGTTGAGTCGTGATAAAACGCGGCCATTGCCCCAACCACCGCAACCATGACAGCCATCGGATGCGCATCGCGCCGAAAGCCCCGGAAGAACAGCACCATCTGCTCATGCACCATGGTGTGATAGGTGATGTTTTTTTCAAACTTCTTGCGCTGGGCCGGTGTTGGCAGATCGCCATAATACAGCAGGTAGCATGTTTCCAGAAAATCACCGTTTTCCGCCAACTGTTCAATTGGGTAGCCCCGGTACAGCAATACGCCTTCGTCACC
>JANONM010000421.1:0-2746 GCA_031420855.1 Hyphomicrobiales bacterium | reverse complement strand
CGCCAGGCGCACTGTCAGGCTTGCCTGGGGAGCACCAAAATCCGTCGTCATGTCGCTGTCACTGTAAAAAACTTCCGGCACAGCCGTGGTGAAACTGCGCACCACATTGCCTGCATTCAAAATCTCGGCCCGGTAGCTTTCAGTGGTTTCAGCCAGAGGCACTTCGGTGAACTCCCAACTGTCGGCCTCACTTCGAGTCTGCCTGATCCAACTAAAACGCACTCCCGCTCCGTCGCGACGCGCCTTGGCATGCACGGGTGCAAGCGGTCGCAGTCCGCGCAGCGTTGCATTGATGGCAATCTGCAAAAAAGCCGGATGGCCATGATCAAGACCTTGTGGGCCAATGCGCCAGCTCGATGGCAAGCTTGCTGCCTCAGCGGTCACATCCGGTTGCACCACAGCACCATTCAACAAGACAAAATTTTGCCCAACGGGCCGTGTTGCCAACATCTCCTGGGCCGATCCCGCCAGCGCCCGCAACAATCCGGTCAAGCGATAGCTATTGGGTGCAATCAATATGGCGTTGAGGAATTGCAGAATTTCAAACCCGGTTTCAGGCGTGCCAATGGCAACCAGATTTTTACCATCCAGCAATTCATCTTCGCTTACCGAAACCAAAGCGCCATAATCCAGCAACACATCAACTGCATGCGAATAGTCCAGCCGCCATTGCAAACCCTGCGGCAAGGCTGTTTGCAACGCGCCAATTGTGGCTTGTGCATCAACAAAGCGATTGAAATCAAAACTCGCAGAACCACTGCTTTTGAAAAGACCCAATCTTCCCGGCCACGGTTCTGCCTGCGCTGCAACCCAAGGCCCAGCAACGCCAACGGTCGTTGCCAGATCCATCAGCAGCTCAAAGGGCTTTCCATAAACCTGACTGGTCTGCACACTCGATTGCCGGGCGGGCGCTGGTGCGGGTTCATAAACAGCGTTTTCATGATTGACGGCTTCACATTTGCGCAGTGTGCCGTCTGCTATGGATTGCACGCGCAGTTTTTGACCAGCAACCGTCAACACGTCGCCGGGTTCAACTGCGAGCGCACTTGGCGGCAAGGCGAAACTGCTGCGGGTCCGTTGCACCCAGGCTTCCGCCAAGGCCACATCGGCGCGGCTTTGCGCCAGGGATTGTGAAAGCGCTGCTGGCAGATTGAGGTTGATCTCGCGACTGCTGGCGGTTTCCAATTGTTGTTGTGTCACGGCGGCCGAGCGATAGTCCAATCCAGATTCAATATAGCCAATGCGAATGGCGCGCGGCAGATCGGTTTCCTGGGTTCGGGTTTGTGAAAGCAGCGGCGTGTCAGCAGAAATTTCGCCGAGCTGTTGTAAGGTGAAATCATCTGTTGAGTTTTTGCTCCGTGGACGGAACTTTATTTTTCCATCACTTTCGACAGCATCTATCGCAAAACTTTGCAGCAGGCCTTCCAGCCCATCGCGTGCCGACATGGGCCGATCCAAAACAAATCCATCAACGAGGCCTGCCACGTCACTCGTCTCAACATCGGTCAAACCGAAACGGCCCGTCACTTGTGTGATCAGGTCACCCAGATCAACCGATGCCATGCGGCCATTCAGCCAATGGCCGCGTGCAACATTCACACCATCAGCCCAGATATCGGTACGCACCGGAAAGGCCGGATAGGGCCTCGCATCCCATGCCCAGTAATGTATCCGGGCGGCGTTCACCATGGGGGCAGCATAAAGTGTGGACAGCGGATTATGACTTCCCGACGCTGACCAATAATCCTGCATTGTCCTGACATAGCGGTTCTGGATCAGGTCATCCTGTTGGCCACCTGAAAATGGCGGCAGGGCATTCTCTGAAGATTTTGCATCAACAAAAACATTGGGACCATTGGTGCCCTTGTCGATAGCCGGGCAGCCAGCTTCGGTAAACCAGATGGGTTTGGATTGCGGCACCCATGATGTGGCGACACCAGATTGCACGCCCCCCGGCCTGTTGAAATGCTGATTGCTCCACCAGTTTTTCAAATCCTTGACGCGAAACACCCAAGGCTTGCCATAGGTGCCATCGCTGATGGCAGTGCGGATTTGCGCGTTGCGATTTCCACTCGAGGCATAGAACCAGTCATAGCCCTCGCCGCCCGCCACATTGGCTTTCAGATAATTGACGTCATAAATCGACTCATAACCTGCAACAGCATCAAGATGACCGTTACCATCGCGCCAGTCGCTCAGGGGCATGTAGTTGTCGATGCCGATGACATCGACACTGCTTGAAGACCACAATGGATCAAGGTGGAAATACACATCGTTGCTGCCGTCAGCGGGTTGATGGCCAAAATATTCGCTCCAGTCCGCCGCATAGGAAACCTTGGCACTGGGCAGAATGGCTTTCACTTCCGTGGCCAATTGCTGCAGGGCCGTAACCATCGGAAAAACAGCGGCGGCGGAGCGCAGGGTCGTGAGTCCGCGCAATTCGCTGCCAATCAGAAATGTTTCAACGCCGCCAGCCACTGCACAAAGATGGGCATAGTGCAGGATCATCCGGCGATAGCGCCATTCGGCAGGGCCTGCGTAATTCACCACGCCGCCAGAGGTTGAGAAATGTGATGGCAAGGCATTGCCCAAGAACGCAGCAACTTGCGTGGCCGCCGCCGTCGTCTTGTCTTGCGTGCCAACAAGCCCCGGTGCCACATCACAGGTGATACGACCCCGCCACGGATAGGCGGGCTGGCCCGTGCCACCATAGGGATTGGGCAGGCTGTTGCCTTGCGGCACATCC
>JANONM010000420.1:0-5882 GCA_031420855.1 Hyphomicrobiales bacterium | reverse complement strand
GCCTTCGGCCACCTCCTCCCCGATGAAGAATCGGGTAGGAGGGTGAGGTTGGAAACCGATTTTCAATATGTGCCCTCCAACCCGCCCCTTTGGCGGGGAGGAGGTGGCCGAAGGCCGGAGGTGGGGGACAATTCGAGATGTCGCAGTATAGTGGCCTATCTCCTCGCTGCCAGCAACAAGTCCGTGAACCTGGCAAAACCCAAGCCACCCTCTTCCAGCGTTACATAGGCCGGTTGATGCGCCATCAGGGGGAGCAGTGGAACAATATTGGCAACACCCACTCCCAATGGAAAGCAGGCGAACATCGGTGCATCATTGGGCGAATCGCCACAATAGGCCACAGATTTTTCAGCGATTTCTTTTGACCAGCCAAACATCTCCGACAGCAAGCGAAATGACGTGCTTTGCTTGTCATGTTCCCCAAACCAGGCGTTGACATGGATGGAACTGACCTTGGCAACAGCGCCCCGCGCCACAAAATAATCCGCAATCTTTTGGGCCGTGGCAAACGGCAGGGGTGGCACATCTTCACAAAAATCAATGGCCACGTCGATCTCGCGATAGGCTTGATCCGAGGCGATTGCGGTGCCAGGAAAATTTCGCAAAACCTCATCAGCGATTTCAAACAGCTTGCGACTGTTGTTTCGCCGGGTCACTTCATCCTGCGCGTAAACCCGCTGCATCTTTTTTTGTTGCCGCTCGTAACGGAAATAAAATGCGCCATTTTCACCTACCACGGCATCGACAGGCCAAAGCCTGGCAATCAAATCACACCAGCCCGCAGGTCGGCCGGTGATCGGAATAACGCTGATCCCCGCATCCCGCAGTCTTTCCAACGCAGCATAGGCGACTGCCGGCAATTGCCCGTGCAAAGTGAGGGTGTCATCAATGTCGGTCAAAACCGCCCGTACATTGCGCAGGGTTGAAAGTGGAATATCAGCGAGGTCCTTCATGCTTGTACCCATAGCGGGTCGGATGCAAAGCGCAGCAACAATTCTTGGCCTGACTCCGGGCAATAGAATCCAAAGTTGTCCCCACAACGACAATCCGTCTTTTTGCCTGATCTCTTGCCATGCTCATGCCACAGTGATAGCCGAGCCGATGGCCGAATAACAGAGCGCGAAATTATCATGATGATGCCTGAGCAAAACACCCCGCCACAAAAAGCCAAAACCGGCTTTGGCGAAATACGGCGCAAATTCGTCAAGCGCCGGGGCAAGCAATTGTTCCGTACACTGGGCAATATCATGAGCCGCCAATCAAAGGTTGGTGACTCGCCTATACTTGATGCGGATCATTTTCCTTTTCTCGGGGAATTCACCGCCAACTGGCAAAAAATTCGCAGCGAAGCGGAAGCCATCCTGAAATATCGCGAGGAGATTCCGGCCTTCCACGAAATCTCGCCCGACCAGAAAAAAATCTCCAAGGGCAAGAACTGGCGCACTTTCATCTTGTTTGGCTTTGGCCAAAAGCTTGAGAAAAACAGCAAACAGGCCCCCTACACCGCTGAACTGTTGTCGCGTGTGCCGGAAATTCAAACCGCCTGGTTCTCCATCCTCAGCCCCGGCTATCATATCCCGCCCCATACCGGCGTTACCAAAGGCATCGTGCGGGCCCATTTGGGGCTGATGATTCCGAAAGACGCCGAAAATTGCTGGATCCGCGTCGATGATCAAACCCGGGTCTGGAGACCCGGCGAGATTTTTGTGTTTGACGACACCTATGAACACGAGGTCTTCAACAATACCAATGAGGAACGTGTTATTTTGTTGTTTGACTTTACCCGGCCCATGGGTTTTTGGGGCCGCGCCGTCAACAACACGTTGTTGCAGGCCATGAAGTTCACAGCCTTTTATCAGGCACCCAAGAAGAACCTGGCTGACTACGAAGATCGCTTCGAAGCGGCAACGCGCAACAACACCGAAAATCTGGAAAAGCTGTCAGACGCCGACTGATCTGGTCAGCAGGTTGCACGAAAAAGCACCCCCGCATCTGGCCAAAGGGACCTCATCCGTCTCGCGCCAAGTGGCGCGATCCACCTTCTCCAACTTCGTTGGAGAAGGGACAGTTGGCGATGTCGTCCCTTCTCCACGCCTTCGTGGAGAAGGTGCCCCAACGGGGCGGATGAGGTCCCTTTGTCGGCCATATGCGACCGCCTTCTGATTTGGAGAGGCAAACCATAGGGCAGGCTATACAGCCATCTGATGTTTCAATCAGCACGTTGCGTAACTCTTCTTTTTCTTGATCAATATCGGGATGAACCACTAGAAATTTGGAGCGAATTTCACCAAATGTGGATTTGCGTTTGACCATAGTGTGCCATCCGCATAATGTTTTCGACCATGACCAACGCTCTCCTTCTCGTATCCCAATGGGATGACACGCACGCCAGCAAACTCGATGAACCTGGCAAATTGCTATACCGCTCAAACTTGCTGGGCGGCGATTTGCGCATCACAAATTTCGGCGGGGGCAACACGTCGGCCAAAGTCATGCATAAAGACCCGCTTACCGGACAAGACGTCAAAGTGCTTTGGGTCAAGGGTTCAGGCGGCGATATTGGCTCCATGAAGCTCGACGGCTTTGCCACACTTTATATGGACAAGCTCGAAAGCCTGAAGGTCCTCTACAAATCCATCGACCAGGAAGATGCCATGGTCCATGCGCTGAACCATTGCATTTTCAATCTCAATGCCCGCGCCCCTTCCATCGACACATGCCTGCATGGCTATGTTGCCTATGCCCATGTCGACCATGTGCACTCCGATGCTGTGATCGCCATTGCAGCAGCGACAAATTCCGAAGAACTGACCCGGCAGGTTTTCGGCGATGAAATGGGCTATCTGCCCTGGCAGCGCCCCGGTATTGATCTTGGCATCAAGCTTGGCAATATGGCGGTCGCCAATCCAAAAATGGTTGGCGTCGTGCTCGGCAGTCACGGCCTTTTCACTTGGGGCAATAGTGCAAAGCAAAGCTATGAAACCACTTTGCGCATCATCAACAACGCGGCCCTTTGGCTCGATGAAAACCGCAAGAAACCTGCTTTCGGCGGCGAAAAAATCAAAGCTCTGGGGGTTGAAGAGCGAAAAGCTGAGGCCTTGCGCCTGATGCCCGCAATCCGTGGGCGTATTTCAAGGGAACAACACAAGGTCGGCCATTTCACCGATGCGCCAGAAGTGCTGGAATTCGTAAATTCAAAACAGCTTGATGATTTGGCACCACTCGGCACCTCTTGCCCGGATCATTTTCTGCGTACCAAAATCCGCCCGTTGATCATTCCCCATGATGCTGATGGAGCCCAGCTGGATATGCTGCTTGAAAACTATCGCACAGACTACGCCGCCTATTACGAACGCTGCAAGCACACCAATTCACCCGCCATGCGCGACAGCAATGCGGTGATTTATCTGGTGCCGAAAGTCGGGCTTTTGGCATTTGCCCGCGACCGGGCAACGGCCCGCATTGCCGCAGAATTCTATGTCAACGCCATCAACGTCATGCGCGGTGCCGCTGGTGTGTCAAAGTATCAGGGCCTGCCCGAACAGGAGGCTTTCAACATCGAATACTGGTTGCTGGAAGAAGCCAAACTTTCCCGCATGCCCAAAGCCAAAAGCCTGCAAGGGCGCGTGGCACTGGTGACGGGCGGCGCATCCGGCATCGGATTGGCCATCGCCGAGAAACTGGCATCGGAAGGTGCCTGCATCACCATTGCCGACATCAATGAATTGGGCATGGCAGAAGTGGTGGCCGAGTTCGGCAAACGCTTCGGTAAAGACATGGTCCATAGCGTCAACATGGATGTGACCAGCGAAGCCGCCGTTATCGCAGGATTTGCCTCCACCGTCGCCCGCTTTGGCGGTTTGGATATTGTCGTCAACAATGCCGGCATCGCCATTCCGGCACCTGCTGAAAGCACGTCGCTTGAGGTGTGGAACAAGCAGTTGGCCATTCTCGGCACGGGTTATTTTCTGGTAGGCCGCGAAGGCTTCAAGCTGTTGAAAGAGCAGAACTGTGCGGGATCGATGATCTATATTGCGTCGAAGAACGGCATGGTGGCATCGCCCGGAACATCCGCCTACGGAGCAATGAAGGCCATGGAAATCCATCTGGCCCGGGTTTTGGCCGCAGAAGGTGCCGCCCATGGCATTCGTGTCAACACGGTCAACCCTGATGCCGTGTTGCGCGGCTCCAAGATCATGTCAGAGGGTTTCCGTTTGAACCGCGCCAACAGTCTCGGCATCAAGCCCGATGAGTTGGACGATTACTATCGCAAGCGCTCCCTGCTCCAACGTTCGGTTTATCCTGAGGACATTGCAGAAGCTGTCTACTGGTTTGCCTCAGATGCCTCGAACAAATCCACAGGCAACATCATCAACGTCGATGCAGGCCATCTTGCATCATTTACAAGGTAACAGCCATGACCTTTTCGATCACGCCGGAATTCATTGCCGAACACAATGCCAAAAGCCAAGCAGTCCATGCTGAAGATTACGCCCATCTGGCGCGGCAACTTGATCGTCGTGGTATTGCAATCGAAGATGTGGCCAAGCGCGTCAAGGACTATGCCGTGGCGGTTCCCACCTGGGGTGTCGGTACGGGCGGCACACGCTTTGCAAGGTTTCCCGGCCCCGGCGAGCCGCGCAACATTCATGACAAGCTTGAGGATTGCGGCGTCATATATCAGCTGACCCGCCACACTCCCAATGTCTCGCCGCATTTTCCCTGGGACAAGGTCAGCGACTACCGGGCCCTGAAGCAAGAAGCCTCGCAATTTCAGCTTGGCTTTGACGCCATCAATTCCAATACCTTTCAGGACCAGAAGGGTCAGCGCCACTCCTACAAATTCGGTTCCCTCACCCATGCCGACAAAGCCACGCGCCAACAGGCCGTCGAACACAACATCGAATGCATTGAGATCGGCCAACAGTTGGGTTCCAACGCGTTGACCGTGTGGATTGCCGACGGTTCAAATTTTCCCGGCCAGTCAAACCTGACGAAAGTTTTTGATCACTATCTCGACTCGCTGCGCACCATCTATGATGCGCTTCCCAAGAACTGGCTGGTTTTTCTTGAACACAAAATGTACGAGCCGGCATTTTATTCCACTGTCATTTCCGATTGGGGTTCAAGCTTCATGGCCGCCATGGAACTGGGCGACAAGGCCAAATGCCTGGTAGACCTTGGCCATCACGCCGCCAACACCAACATCGAACAAATCGTCGCCCGCCTCGTTCACGCCAAGAAGCTTGCTGGCTTTCATTTCAACGATTCGAAATATGGCGATGACGATCTGGATTCAGGTTCCGTTGATCCCTTCCGTTTGTTTCTGGTCTTCAATGAACTGGTCGATGCCGAACAACGCAAGGCTCCCGGCTTCAATCCGGCTTACATGATCGACCAAAGCCACAACGTGACGGACCCCATCGAAAGCCTCATGGGATCAACCATGGAAATCACCAGGGCCTATGCCAAGGCCTTGCTGGTGGACCGCAAGCAACTCGCCGAACTGCAAGAGGCCAGCGATGTCATGGCGGCCCACCGCTTGCTCAAGGCGGCTTACAACACCGATGTAACGCCACTGTTGTGCGAAGTGCGCCAACGCAAGGGCGGCGCCTTGCATCCGTGGGCCTGTTACCGCGCCTCAGGTTATCGCGCTCACAAGACAAAAGAACGGCCCGCCATTGCTGGCTCGTCTTCGGGTATTGTTTGAATCGGCTACAATACCAGCGGCCCCATGAATTGACCGCAACAAGGGCTGTTTGCAATAGCCGCAAATGGCCCCCACCTCCGGCCTTCGGCCACCTCCTCCCCGCCGAAGTGGCGGGTTGGAGGGCGTGGATTGGATACCGACATCAATCCACACCCTCCAACCCGATCCTTCA
>JANONM010000419.1:0-7453 GCA_031420855.1 Hyphomicrobiales bacterium | reverse complement strand
CGGTTTAAAGCAGGGGCGTTGCCCAGGCGGTCAAAAACCATCCCGTCCTTTATTGTTTTTCATCTGTTATCTATAGCTACAGCGTGATTCGCGAGGGAACTGGTTGCCGTTGGAATAATCCACGGCAAGCAGGCGCCGGGGTGGGCTGATTTGTATTTGATGTCGAGGGCACGTCATGGGTTTGCATGATCTTGCAGGGGTGGACATGGCTCCGGCCTTTGAAGGCATGACTGCGCTTGCCATTGCAGCCACCTGGAACGGCGATTTCGGTTCTTTGCTGGCAGGCTTTGCTGACAATCCCGGTCTTTTCGGCTTCGGGGCGGGGGGTGCCCTGCTGACGGGTTTTGCCCTGGCTGTCATCAATCTGACCAAGACCCGTAAAGCCCTGCTGGAAGCGCGAAAGCGCATGGCACAATTGGAACTCGACTTGAATGAAGTTGAAACCGCCTTGTTCAGTGAAAGTCAAATTCTTCTGGCCTGGCGCAGCGGCAGCAAGGACCCGGACCGGGTGACGGGCAGTTTGCATGGTCAGGCCCAGGTACCAGAGCAGCCGGAAGCCATCGTGGATTTTGCCAGTTGGCTTGAAGCCGATGCCTGTTCGGATTTGCAGGCCCACCTTGAAACCTTGAAGTCCACCGGCAAGCCTTTCAACATCGGCATCAAGACCAGACATGGCGAATTGCTGGAAGCAGACGGTCGCACGGCAGGCGCCCACGCCACTTTACGGCTGCGTCCCCTGGCAGGTGACCGGCGGCAATTGACCGAGCTTTCTTACGATGCCAGCAAACTTGCCAAGCAGGTGCAACGCCTGTCAGCCATCCTTGACTCAGCACCCTTTCCAATCTGGATCAAGTCCGACGAGGGCCAGCTCAGCTGGATCAACCAGGCTTATGTCGCGGCCCTCGATGGTAGCGATATGCAAAGCGTGCTGGGAGCCGGCAATCTGTTGCTCAGGGAAACCGACATCGACCACAGCAAGGCAGACCCGAAGACCGGACTGACGGGGCGCGGCCACACCGTGATGAAAGGCAACATGAAGGCCTTCAACGTGTTTGAACGGCAAATCGACGGCGGCACTTGCGGCATCGCGGTTGACGTGACACCGCTTGAGGAAAACGAAAAAGAACTTGAACGCCACATCAAGGCCCATGCGTCGACACTCAACAAGCTGGATACCGCCATTGCCATTTTCGGACCCGACCAGCATTTGCGCTTCTTCAATGAGGCCTATGTGAAACTTTGGTCATTGGATGAAAAATGGTTGCGCAGCCAACCCAGCGATGGCGAGATCCTCGACCGTCTGCGAGCCGCACGCGCCTTGCCCGAACAGGCGAATTTCCGCGAATGGCGATCAAAGCAACTGGCTTCCTATACAACGCTGGAAGTGCGCGAAAGCTACTGGTATCTGCCCGATGGCCGCTCGTTGCATGTGGTCTGCGAGCAGCATCCATTTGGCGGCGTGACTTATCTCTATGAAAACCTGACCAAGGAATACCAGCTCGAAAGCAAATACAATGAACTGTTTGATGTGCAGCGCGAAACCCTCGACAATCTTGAAGAGTCGGTTGCCCTGTTCGGTTCGGACGGCCGCCTGAAACTTTACAATCCGGCCTTTCAGCGCCTGTGGAAATTGCCCTCCGAGCCCGACACCAACAGTCTGCATGTCGACCAGCTTTCCCAGGACAAGCGCTATGCCGCCGAAGCCCGGGCAGCCTGGGGAGACTTGCGTTATGGTCTCACAGGTCTTGAGGGCGGCAGGCGAAAAATTGAAGGCCAGGTCAACCATGATGGCATGGTCCTGGCTTACCGCGCAGTGCCGCTGCCCGACGGCAATGCCCTCGTCACCTTCATCGACATTTCAGACGCGGCCCGCGCTGAAAAGGCCCTGCTGGAACGCACCGAGGCTCTTGAGGCCACCGACAAACTGAAATCAGCCTTCCTCGCCCATGTTTCCTATGAGGTGCGCACCCCCCTCACCAGCATTTCGGGTTTTGCCGAAGCCCTTGATTTGGGTTTGCTGGGTCCCCTGCAACCCAGGCAAAAGGCCTATATTCTGAACATCCGGCAGTCCTCCGATGATCTCTCGGCAATTATCGACGCCATCATTGATCTTTCGGCGATCGATGCCGGTGCCATGGAATTGAAACTTGACACAGTCGATGTCGCGACATTGCTTGAAACCGTGGCAGCCAAAATCCTGCCCGCCCTCGAACGCCGCAACCTCACACTCAATATTGAGGTGGCCGACGATATTTCGGACATGTTGGCCGATGGCTTGCGTCTTGAGCAGGTGTTGAGTCATCTCCTGTCCAATGCCATCGGGTTCTCCAAACCCGGCATGCTGATCAGGATCGGTGCACGCAGGCAAGATGAGATGATCCAGATCTGGGTCGCCGACCAGGGGCGCGGCATTGAGCCGGAACTCCTGCCAAAAGTCTTTGACCGCTTCCAGGCCAAATCCATGCCGGGCGGTCATCGGGGGCCGGGCCTTGGGTTGGCCATTGTCAAAAGCTTCACGGAGTTGCATGGCGGCACTGTGGCTATTTCCTCAAAACTGAATGCGGGGACGACTGTGATCTGCAACTTGCCAGAAGCCGGACCAGCCGCCATCCGCCATGCAAGCCTACCCCAGTTCGCAGCCTGAAGCCCTGCCCGTGTGTCGTCACCCGAGCATTTGCAAGAGCATATTCGAGACATGACCAAGTTCCATCTCACCGCAAAAACACCTGCCGAGACTGAAAGCCTGGCGCAGGTTTTAAGCCTCTGGGCAAGGACTGGCGCGCTGATTGCATTGAGCGGTGATCTGGGCAGTGGCAAGTCGACCTTTGCCCGGGCTTTTATCCGTACACTGATGAAACAGGGTTTTGAAACCGATGTGCCAAGCCCGAGTTTTTCGCTGATCCAGGCCTATGACGAAACCCGGCTTCCGGTTTTCCACGCGGATCTCTATCGCCTGAAATCCATGGCGGAGATTGCCGATCTTGGCATGGAAGACCTGTTGCAAAGCCATTGCGGCCTGGTTGAATGGGCCGACCGGCTTGAGCGCCCGTTGAGTGAAAATACCCTGCACGTCGCCCTGGCGGGTTCGGGGGAGAGCCGCGAGATCACGCTCATACCAACCGGGTCATGGCCAGCGGCACTGGCACGCAACAGCACGATAGCGGCGTTTGTAAAATCGCCCGATATGGCCATCGGTTCACGCGTGTTTTTTGAAGGCGATGCTTCCGCACGACGCTATGAAACGGTTTCGCATGAGGACAAACGCGTCATCCTGATGGACATGCCACAAAGGCCGGATGGCCCGATTGTCAGGCATGGCAAGCCCTACAGCCAGATCGCCCATTTGGCTGAAAACATCACTGCCGTTGTCGCCATCAACCGCCACCTCATTTCCAATGGCTATAGTGCGCCGCGTATTCTCTCGGCTGATTTGAAACAAGGCCTCGCCCTCATCGAACCGCTGGGCGACAAGGTCTTTGGCCAGATGTTGCTGGCGGGCGAAGCCATGCAAGTGCCCATGGAAACCGCGGCCCTGCTTTTGGCTGACATGGTTGGAAAAAGTTGGCCATCCACCGTGGAAGCTGCACCCGGCCACTTCCACACCGTCAGGCCCTATGATGAAGAGGCCCAACTCATCGAAGTTGACCTGATGCCATCCTGGTATATTCCTTTTGCCCGAGGGCTTGCGCCAACTTCTGATCTCAACGAAGATTTTGAAGCGGTCTGGCAGAAAATCCTGCCCTTGTCCCTGAGCGACAAACCCCAATGGGTGTTGCGGGATTATCATTCACCCAATCTGTTGTGGATGCCAGAACGCGAGGGCTTGCAGCGCGTCGGCCTCATCGACACCCAAGACACCGTCATGGGCCATCCCGCCTATGATCTGGTGTCGATGATCCAGGATGCCCGTGTTGATATCGATCCGGCCCTGGCAGATCATGTTTACCGGCTTTACGTGGCAACACGCCGTCAACAGGGGCAATTCTCCGAAACCGATTTCGCCACGGCTTATGCAGTTTTGGGGGCGCAACGGGCCACGAAAATTCTCGGTATTTTTGCCAGGCTGAACAAACGCGATGGCAAACCGGGTTACCTCAAGCACATGCCGCGTGTGTCCCGCTATCTCACCCAAAACCTTGAGCACCCCGCCCTCGCCGAATTGAAAAGCTGGTACATAAAGTATTTGCCGGAGGCGCTTTCCGCATGAGTATCGGCGACCATGCCATGATCCTTGCCGCAGGTTTTGGCAGCCGCATGCGGCCCTTGACCGACACCTTACCCAAGTCTCTGGTGCAAGTCGCTGGGAAGCCGCTGATCGGCTATGCGTTCGACCGCTTGCGTGAGGCAAATGTGAAAACGGCTGTCGTCAATGCCCACTATCTCGCCGACCAGATCGACAATTATTGCGCAGGCATCACTGATCCGCTGGTCATCACATCAGATGAGCGCGATGCCATTCTGGATACGGGGGGCGGCATTTCACGGGCCCTGCCGAAACTGGGAGACGATGCGTTTTTCGTTTTGAACAGTGACAGCTTCTGGCTCGATGGACCGGTTCCGGCATTGCAGCGTTTGCGGACAAACTGGAATGACAGCGCCATGGATTGCCTGTTGCTGCTCTGCGATCCCCGGCAAACCACAGGCTATGACGGCACGGGTGATTTTATTGTCGATGCAAAAGGCCGCCTGATCCGCCGCAAACATCAGCCAGAGGGCAAGGCACTGGCCTATATCGGGGGCTATCTCGTGCATCCCCGATTGTTTGCCGATGCGCCCGAAGGTGCCTATTCGATGAACCTGCTGTGGGACCGGGCAATTGCCAGGGGCAGACTTTTTGGGCTTGCCCATGACGGCCATTGGTTGCACGTTGGCACCGTGCCAGCCATTGCGGAAGCCGAGGCTTTCCTTGCGCGTGCTTAGGAGAATGTAAAAATTGCGCCTGTACTCCATCGCCCCCGGCAATGACTTTCTGGACGTATTGGCCAAGGCACTCCTGCAAGGTTTTCCGCTTGCCACCGATGAACCGCAGCCCCCCTTGTCAGCCTGGACAATCCTTGTGCCGACGCGGCGTTCCGCCCGCACCCTGGAAAAACGCTTGTTTGAAATTGCTGACCAACTTGCACTGGTGATGCCGCGCATCAAGCCGATTGGCGATATTGATGAAGACCTGATCGACGACAGCCTGCCTGAAGACGGTGTTCCCAATGCCATTTCAAAAGCCGGTCAGTTGCATCTTTTGTTAGCGGCGGTCAAAGCCTGGGCAGGTGCCAATCCCCAGTATGGTCTTTCCCAGGACATTCTGGCGTCACCTGTCCAGTGCTTCAACCTCACGCTCAGCCTGCAGGAATTGTTGACCCAGACGGAAACCGAGGAAACCGGATTTGACAAGTTGCAAACCGTCTATGAACTGGATCTGGCGGGCCATCGCACGGCCATTCTGAGCTTGCTTGGTGTGATCGCCACCGATCTTCCCGCCCGCCTGCACGAAGCGGGCCTGATGGGGCCAGCGGCGCGGCGCAACCGGATGATCCGGCTTGAAGCCACGCGCATTGCCGGGGGCCTTCACCGCGGTCCTATTGTGGCAGCAGGCTCAACCGGCACCAACCCCGCCACCCGTGATTTGCTGAAAGCCATTGCCTCGCATCCCCAGGGTGCCGTGATCCTGCCAGGGCTTGACACTCATCTGGATGCCGCAGCCTGGCAAGCGGTGACACCCGAACATCCCCAATATGCGATGGCCCTGATGCTGCAGCAATGGGGAGTCGAGCGTCAGCAAGTTGAGACCATGGGGCAAAAGGCCGATGCCCGCCAATGGTTGCTCAGCGCGACCCTTCGACCCTCAGCCGTTGCCGACACATGGCGCAATGTCATTGCCGAAAAACCTGCTGCCGTTGCCGACATGTTGCAAGGTGTTTCCCTGATTGAAGCCCATGACCGCCACGAAGAAGCCAGGGCCATTGCGCTCCGCTTGCGCCACCATGCGGTGACAGGCACCGGGCCTGCCGCTGTCATCACACCAGACCGTGCCTTGGGCCAAAGGATCAAAACCGAACTCGCGCTGTGGAACATGACCATCGATGATTCCAGCGGCGAAGCCTTGAGTCATGTCGGCGCTGGTGCATTGCTGGTTCTATTGATCAGGGCTCGTTCAGAAAACTTCACGTCATCAACGCTTACTGCCCTGTTGCATCACCCCCTTTGCACCATGGGCTATCAGCGCAATGTTTTTCTTGATCTGGCCCGCCGTCTGGAGATGGCCTGTTTCCGGGGCAAGCCCGCTTCAAAGGGCATTGCTGGTTTGTCTGCCAGCGTGGCGGCGGCACAGCGGGAGGTTACAACCAGTTCCCATGCCCATCCCCTGCTTAAAAAGCTGACGTCGGAGGACTGGCAGGAGTTGCAGGCCTTCACCACGCAACTGGCTGCCCTGTTTCTTGACCATGAATCAAACGAGTCCCATCCTCTGGATTATCACATCGCCAACCTCGACGCTGCGCTTCAGGGGTTGGCCCCTGATTGGGCCTCGGTTGATGAACCAAATATCAGGCTGCAAGAATTGCTGGAAGGCTTGAACGTCGATGCGGCATGGGCACCGCATTTGAGTTTTGCCGAAGCGGCGCCCCTGCTGCTGCATCATTTGCAGCAGGAAACCCTTCGACCCCTGCAAAACCCTGAAACCCAATTCATGCTCTATGGCCTGCTGGAAGCGCGGCTGATGCCAGCCAGCCTTGTCATACTTGCCGGATTGAATGAGGGGTCATGGCCTGCCATTGCCCAATCCGGCCCGTGGCTCAACCGGCCCATGCGACAAAGTTTCGGTTTGCAGCAGCCGGAACGGGAAATCGGTTTAACCGCCCATGATTTTGTCCAGGCCCTGGGCCACCGCGACGTTGTGATTACCTGGTCGAAACGTGCGGCGGGCCAGCCGCTTCTGGCGTCTCGTTGGATCCTGCGCTTGCGGGCCGTGCTCGATGTGCTGGGTCATCCAAAAGGAAATCATCTGCACACGGATTATCTGGACATTGCCCGGAAGCTTGATCAGCCAGGCTCCTTCAAACCCCATGCAAGACCGGAAGCGCGGCCACCGGTTGCGGCCCGCCCCCGGCGTTTCAGTGTCAGTGATGTTGAAAATCTCATTCGTGACTCCTACCATATCCATGCCCAGAAGATATTGGCCCTCTATCCCGTTGACCCGCCGGATGAGGATATTGATGCAGGCCTTCGCGGTGATCTCATCCATCAAGCCCTGCACGCCTGGGCCTTGGAAACTTTCTCTGGTGACGAGGCTGATTTGCAAAGGCTGCTAGGCCATGGCCGAACTGCTTTTCAGCCCTACTTGGACATGGCCGAAGTAAGGTTTTTCTGGTGGCCACGTTTTGTCCGCATGGCCACGGCACTTGTTCCCATCGAAGAAAAATTCCGGATGGATGCCCGTCATGTCTGGGCCGAAGTGAAG
>JANONM010000418.1:0-1727 GCA_031420855.1 Hyphomicrobiales bacterium | reverse complement strand
GCTGGGTTTCAGCCAGAAAATGCCGCGTGACCTCGCTTTGGTGGCCCGAGGCCAGTTCAGCTGCGGCAATCCCGGTCAGGGTGCTGCGCGCGGTGCCAAGGCCATTGCAGACACAAGCCGCGAACAAGCCGTCGTCCAAAGGCCTCATCACCGACACGCCATTCTTGGTCAGGCACAGGTGGCCGGCCCAGGTGTATTCCATCCGCGCGCCCGTCAATTGCGGGAAGCGCTCCTCGAACTTCTGTCGATGCACATTCGCCGTGCGGCGCAGGGTGGCGTCCGAAGGTTCCATCCCCGGCTCAAAGGTCGCGCAGGTGCGGGTGATGATGCGGTTGCCGCCTTGACCAGTGTCGATCCGGCGCATGGTGGTGCCCATTGGGTCCGAAGGCGTGATGCCCCAGCGGGGCTGCCCGCCAAGCGCCTTCAGCTCGCCCGAGCCCAGTTCGGCGGTCATAGAGGCATATAGAAAGACATGCATCAGCCGGTTTTGCTGAAAGCCGAAGCTTTCCAGATGACCGTTGTTGGTCAGGATCACTTTTCCGGCGCGCACCCGCCCGCGCGGGGTGACCAGGACCCAGCCGCTGCCGTCACGGTCGAACTGCGTGACGGGTGTGTTTTCATAGACACCCACGCCATCGCGCCGAAGGCCTTCGCCAAAGGACCGGATGTATCCGGCCGGTTGCAGCATCACCGTTCCCGGGGTGTAGAGGCCCGACACATAATGTCGGCTTCCGGTCAGGTCATGCATGGCCTTGGCGTCAAGGCGCTGGTTGGGCTCACCAAGACCTGTCAGATGCTGCGCATAGCTTTGGTTCAGCGCATCCGCAGTTTCACTGGCCGCGCCGTTGATCTTGCCGGCAGGGTCAAAGAAGTTCGCGTCGATGCCATAGGTTTCAACCGCCTCGCGCGCAAAGCCAATGGCATTGCGGTTCAGGGCGATCATCGCCCGGTCGTCGCCGTGGCCTGCGTAGTCTTCCGAGGTCAATTCGTGCGGCAGATCGATCATGAAGCCGGAATTGCGGCCTGACGCGCCTTCGGCCAGTCGGCTGGCCTCCAGAATGGCGATCTTTGCGCCCGGGTTCAGCTGACGCAGGCGGAGCGCGGCGGACAGCCCGGCAAATCCGCCGCCTACCAGCGCGAAATCTACCGAAATGTCTTGCTCAAGAATGACTGGATCAGGTTGCCTCGGCAGGATGGCAGACCAAGCTGCCGGTCCTTGATGGACCGGCGTGCGTTTCGCTTTGTAGCCTGTCATGCGACCGCCTCATCTCCATCATCGGCCAGATCCACCCAGATGGTCTTGATCTGTGTGTACTGGTCGTGGGCATGGATACCGTTGTCACGCCCGCCGAAACCAGAGGCCTTGAAGCCACCAAAGGGGGTGGAGATATCACCCTCGCCAAAGCTGTTGACAGTGACGGTTCCAGCCCGGATCGACCGCGCACCCCGGATGGCTTTCTTCACATTCGCGGTGAAGATCGACGCGGCCAGACCGTATTCGGTGTCATTGGCCAAGGCGATGGCCTCGTCAAAGCTGTCCACGGTCAGAACAGACAGCACCGGGCCAAAGATCTCTTCGCGCACTTGCTTGGCATCGCGGTCTGCAATGTCGAGGATCGTGGGCTCGACAAAGCCGCCTTCAGCCTTTCCACCCAGCAAAACCTTCTGGCCCTTGCCGATATAGGAGCAAACCTTGTCGAAATGCGCCTTCGACACCAGCGCGCCGA
>JANONM010000417.1:0-3576 GCA_031420855.1 Hyphomicrobiales bacterium | reverse complement strand
GAACAGGCTTATCTCATTCGCCGTTCACTTGAGATGGAATGTGCGGCACAGGCTGCACCGAACATGAATGACATCCATACCGAAGCGCTCCATGATATTTTGAAACTCCATGAAAGGTCCATCGAACAGGGAAAGTTTGTTCAGGCCATCGGCATTGACGACAGTTTTCACCGCTATATCGCACAAGTGGCAGAGCTGCCGCGGCTTTGGCACACGGTTGAAATTTCCAAAGCCCATCTGGACCGCTGCCGTCACATGTTGTTGCCAAGGGCAGGTGAGGCTGCGGCCACGCTGGAACAACATCGCTCGATCATCCGTGCACTGAATACCAGAACGCCCGAAACGGCCCGCGAAGCCATGCGGCAACATCTTGACAATTCATACAAGGGGACAGTGCGCATGTTGGAAGGGATGTAATATCAACAGTCATTTGAAACAATTCTCTTCGTTCCACTAAAGCCTCAAAAATTCCCCGTTTTCCCCACCTCCGGCCTTCGGCCACCTCCTCCCCGATGAAGAATCGGGTTGGAGGGTAAACCCAAGCACTGACTTCAAATTTCACTGCCCTCCAACCCGCCACTTCGGCGGGGAGGAGGTGGCCGAAGGCCGGAAGTGGGGGCAACGGGACACATTGAAATTATTGTTCGCGATGTCTACTTGCGGATTTTCAGGTTTCCCGGATCGTAGAATGGATGAAGACTGAGTTTGGCTTTTTTCGTTTCACTGGCAATGACAATCTCATAATTTCCCGACGTGAGATATTCGTCAGATACGCCCGCAGCATTGCGGACGTAGCCAAAACCCAGTGGTGCGCCGATGCTATAACCGTAGCCGCCGCTGGTCAGGTATCCGGCAAATCCGCCATTGCGCAGAATTGTCTCTCGGCCTACGAGCACTGCCTCAGTGTCTTCTACCTGAAAGCCGACAAGGCGTTTGCCAAGGGGTGACGCCATGCGCGATTGCAGTGCCGATTTGCCCATGAAATCGGCATCGCCTTTCATCTTCACGGCCCACCCCAGTCCTGCTTCAAACGGCGTGTCATTGGGCGTGATGTCAGAACCCCAGGCGCGATAGGCCTTTTCAAGCCGCAAGGATTCCAGCGCCCGGTAGCCAACGGGGCGCACTTGTTCAGTTTCGCCGTGGCACATCAGGCAATCATGGACATCGATTGCGGCTGCCATCGGCATGTGCAATTCCCAACCCAATTCGCCAACATAAGTTACGCGCAAGGCCCAAACACTGTGACCGGCAATGTCAATTGTTTGAACCCGGCCAAAAGGAAATGCCGCAGTCGACAAATCGACTGATGTGGTGCGTTGCAGAACTTCACGACTCTCTGGTCCCATGAAAGAAAGCGTGGCTATTGCTTCGGTGGTGTCTTCCACAGAAACATCGGAACCTTTTGGAATATGCTCCTCTATCCAGGCCAAATCATGGGTGCGAAATCCTGTGCCTGTCACGATGTAAAAGTGATCATCGGCCAAACGCGCCACCGTCAAATCAGCTTCGATGCCACCACGCGAGTTCAGCAATTGGGTGTAGGTGAGTTTTCCAACTTCACGGGCCACCCGATTGGCGCAGATCCATTCCAAGGCTTTGGCGGCATCCCTGCCGCGCATGTCAAACTTTGCAAAAGACGTCTGGTCAAAAATGCCTGCATGTTGGCGCACATGCTTGTGTTCAACGCCAACAGCAGCAAACCAGTTTTGCCGGCCCATGGTGTATTCATCGCGGGCTGGTTCGCCAAGCGGAGCAAACCAGTTGGGCCTTTCCCAGCCCAGTTTGGAACCGAAAACTGCACGGTGTTTTTGCAGGCGTTCATAGAGGGGAGACTTCAGGTGTGGCCGTCCAGTCTCGTACTCTTCATGGGGGTAGCCGATGGTGTAATGCTTGCCATAAGCCTCGCAAGTTCGATCACAAACCCATTGTCGATCGTTGTGCAAGTTTGAAAAGCGCCGGATATCCACCACCCACAAGTCGAGCGGCGCTTCACCCGTCATCACCCAATCGGCGAGTACCCAGCCTGCACCACCGCCTGCGGCAATGCCAAAAGCATTGAAACCCGCACCCACAAACATGTTGCTGCATTCAGGTGCCGCACCCATGATAAAATTGCCATCGGGCGTGAAGCTTTCGGCCCCATTGATCATTTTCTTCACCCCCACATGGGCGAGTGCCGGAACCCGGGCGATGGCTTGCGTCATGTGTTGTTCAAAGTGTTCGAAGTCATCATCGAACAATCGAAACTCCCAATCATTTGGCAAATCCTCGAGAGACCATGGAATGGGATTTGGCTCATAACCGCCCATGATGAGCCCGCCTACTTCTTCCTTGAAATAGGTGCGGCAGTCCGGGTCACGCAGGGTTGGTGCTGTTGGTGAAAGTCCTTCAATTTTGTCGGTGATGATGTATTGATGTTTGATGGCCTGGAGTGGCACATTGATCCCCGCCAAAGCGCCCACCTGCCTTGCCCATTGGCCAGCACAATTCACCACTTTCTCGCAACGGATTTTGCCTTGATTGGTATTGACGGCAGTGATGCGGTCTTCGTGCATGTCAAAACCTTCAACCCGCACATTTTCATGGAATTTGGCTCCGTGCATTCTGGCACCCTTGGCCAATGACTGGGTAATGTCAGAAGGGCTAGCCTGACCATCGGTGGGAAGCCAACTTGCACCGACAAGATCATCCACATCCATCAGGGGCCACATGGCTTTGACTTCGGCTGGCGAAATCAGGTGCATGTCCATGCCGAAGCTGCGGGCTGTGGTGGCAAGCCGCTTGTACTCCGTCCAGCGATCCTGATTGGTGGCAAGACGCAGGCAACCCGTCATTTTCCAACCGGTCTCCAGTTCGGTCTCAGCTTTCAGGTTTTTATAAAGTTCAACAGAATACTTCAGCACACGGGTGATGGAGGCTGATGACCGCAATTGTCCGACAAGCCCTGCCGCATGCCATGTGGAGCCCGAGGTGATGCGCCCCTGTTCCAGCACAACGACATCGGCCTTGTGGTTTTTGGCAAGATGATAGGCGGTTGAACAACCGATGATACCGCCGCCAATCATGACGATCTGCGCATGGCTGGGCAACGTCATGGTGAAATCTTTCCGTATACTGACTGATAATCCGAAAGTGCTGTATCGTATCTCGAGCGGTTTTCGGTTGCGTAAGCGTCGTAATCGACACCGGGGGCCTTGAGGTAGAGGCTGGAGACCATGGCCCACAGGGTTTCGCGCAGCAGTGAGGCGCATTGCATGGCCGCAAAAGCTTGTTGCATGCTGGCATCAGGCTTTTGGCCGAAATAACTTTCAATCAGCGTTTCGGCCTGGGCCGGAGTCATTTGCGCATTGGACGCAACGCCCGCCAAATCAAACATCGCTGTATTGAATCCCGCATACTCGAAATCGATAAGCCAGAGTTTCTTGCCATCATCCAGAATATTTCCCGGCAGCAGATCGTTGTGGCCAAAAATGATCGGCAATGGCACTTGCACCGATTCCATTGCCTCTGCCTGGGACTGGAAACTTACAAGTTGATCCGTATACGGTGTATTTTTGGCTTTCAATGTGGCGGCAT
>JANONM010000416.1:0-1673 GCA_031420855.1 Hyphomicrobiales bacterium | reverse complement strand
CCCCTTCGGGGTACTCCCCCACGCTTCGCGTGAGGAAGAAAGAACTTCTTCTCCCTCGGCCTCTTGGCCGGGGGAGTACCCCGAAGGGGGGAGGGGGTGTCAAACACACAACGACTCTATGGAGACACCAATGGTCATAGGCACATCAGAAAAACGTTCCGGCCGCATCCGATTGGGCATGGTCGGTGGCGGGCAGGGGGCATTCATCGGTGCCGTGCATCGCATCGCCGCGCGCCTTGATGACCAATATGAACTGGTGGCAGGTGCACTTTCCGCCGACCCGAAAAAAGCCGCAGCCTCCGCCGCCGATCTCGGTCTCGACCCATCCCGCTCCTACGGTTCATTCGACGAAATGGCCCGCGCTGAATCCAAACGCCCCGACGGCATCGAAGCCGTGGCCATCGTCACCCCCAACCATGTGCATGTCCCCGCCGCCAAAGCTTTCATCAATGCGGGCATTCATGTCATCTGCGACAAGCCTCTGGCCCTCAATCTCAAAGAAGCCAAATCTCTCGAAGCCCTGCTGGCCAAAAAGCCGAACCTGATCTTTGCCGTCACCCATAACTATTCCGGCTATCCGATGATCCGTCAGGCCAAGGCCATGGTGGCAGCGGATGAACTCGGCGACATTCGTTTGGTGCAAGGCGAATATCCACAAGACTGGCTGACCACCGCACTGGAACAAACCGGACAAAAACAAGCCGCCTGGCGCACCGATCCCAAGCGCTCCGGTGCGGGCGGTTGTGTTGGTGATATCGGTACCCACACTTATCAACTGATGTGCGACGTCTCGGGCCTTTCGCTGGCCGAAATTTCCTGCGACCTGACGTCCTTCGTCAAGGGCCGCGTACTCGATGACAACGTTAACGCCATGCTGCGTTTCAAGGCCAAGAACGGCACCGCCGCACGCGGCATGCTCTGGGCATCGCAAGTCGCCCCCGGCCATGAGAACGGCCTGAAACTCCGCGTCTACGGCACCAAGGGCGGCCTCGAATGGACGCAAGCTGATCCCAACTATCTCTGGTACACACCCTTCGGCGAACCCAAGCGCCTGGTCACCCGTGGTGGCGCAGGCTCAGGGCCCGCCGCTGCCCGTGTCACCCGCATCCCCTCCGGTCATCCCGAAGGCTATCTCGAAGGCTTTGCCAATGTTTACAACGAAGTCGCCAAAGCCATCATCGCCGCAAGAACAGGTAAAAAGCCCGACAAGGACGTAGCCTATCCCGGTATCAAGGACGGCGTCGAAGGCATGGCCTTCATCGAGGCTTGCGTGAAGTCATCGCAAGCCAATGCCAAGTGGGTGAAGCTGTAACTGGAGCTGAGACACTCCCTCCCGGTTCAGATTAAATCATGGGCGTACTCCCCCGGCCCAAGAGGGCCAAGGGAGAAAATAGACTTTCTCCCTCAGCGAAGCTGGGGGAGTACCCCGAAGGGGGGAGCGACTATCTGGTTTGTCAAGTCATTTTTGCATGTTCGGCTCTCACTTCGCAGACTTTGGCGTTGGGTCTGACGAGAAGTTTGTGGGCGAGGGCGATGCGGATGACCATCTTTTTTTTACCCTTTGCGACCAGTCTGTCGCGGAAGTCCGACATGCTCTGATCGTATTTGCGGACGATGTCAGCGACGAGAAAGAGAATGCTGCGGACACCGGCGCGACCGCCGCAGGTGCGGCG
>JANONM010000415.1:0-4239 GCA_031420855.1 Hyphomicrobiales bacterium | reverse complement strand
GAAATTCAGAGAGTTGTTTCAAATGGCCGTTGGTATAAATTAAAAACCTTGGTAGCGGGAGAGGGTCTCGAACCCCCGACCCCAGGATTATGATTCCCGTGCTCTAACCAGCTGAGCTACCCCGCCATATCCAAGGTGAGCGCCGTATAGGGACAAAATACGATCGGCGTCAAGTCTCGGTCCTGCTTTCTGGCGAAGTTTCTGGTGTGATTTCTGGTTCGTCGACATCGCCACCTTCCTTGTCGATGTTGCCGATCACAAAAGTGCGCCACAGGGAAATGAACACAAAATACAAGCTGGCCAGGCCGAAGAGCCATGTCTCAACCTGCTCGACGATGCCATCGTTCTCCGGAAATTTCTTGGCAATGACCAAACTCAAAGTCATGGCGGCCCAAAGAACCGTGATGGGAATGGTAAACTTGCGCCAATAGGTGACACGCAGGGGATGCACAAATTTCACCGGAACAAACGTCAGGATTGCCAAAACAAAGACAGTGACGAAATTGGTGATGGCACCTGTGCCGAGCAGGTAAAAATACAGCACAACAATGTTCCAGAGTGCCGGAAATCCGACGAAATAATAGTCCGACGACTTCATCCCCACATTGGCAAAAGTGTAGCACGAAACAGCCATGACCGTTACCGCTGCGATGAGGCTCCATGTCGTGCCCGAGAAGATCCAGTCCAGCGGCACCATGTTGAACCAGTAGATCATCAGGGCGGGAACCGCGACATAGGTGAAGTAGTCGATCACCAGATCAAGCGATGCACCATCAAAGTTGGGAGTATATTCGGAAACCCGGGCTTTGCGCGCCAACGAACCATCAACACCGTCAACAAACAGCGCCACACCCAGCCAGAGAAAGGCCGTAAACGGATCATTCTTCAGCACGGCAACCAGCGCCAGAAATCCGGCAACGATGCCAAAGGTCGTAAAGGCATGCACCGACCAGGCTATGCCCTTCTTGATGTCCTTGTCGAGTTGCGGATTAAGATGGATGCGTTTGGCCACTGATATTGTCCCTTGATGATCGACCTATAGCAATACCTGCGACTTCCGCAAATCGGCTTGCAATAAAGCCACCGCCCAGCACTTGTTGGCCAGAACCCGCTGCCGCATACAGCACACAAGCCTGTCCCGGCGAAACCCCATATTCACCAGCCGGAATTGTAACGATGGCTTGGCCATCCACCATCTTCACCGTGGCTTCCACGGGCGGGCGCGTGCTGCGAATACGGGCAAAACAGGTGACGGGTGTTTCATCCAGCGGCGTGCGGCCAAGCCAGTTCACTTGCTCCAAAACAATGTCATGTTGCTTCAGGGCTTCACGCGGTCCCACATAGACCCGTTTTGCCAACGCATCGAGTTTCACCACGTAAAGCGGTTCTGCATCGGATTTATCAGCCACCACGTTGAGGCCGCGCCGCTGGCCGATGGTATAATGGATGATCCCTTCATGCCGCCCCAGCATCCGGCCATCCAGATGTACGATGTCACCCTGCTCTGCCGCATCAGGCCGCAGCTTCAAGATCAGATCGGCATATTTGCCATCGGGCACAAAGCAGATGTCCTGGCTGTCGGGCTTGTCGGCAACGATCAAACCGAGATCAGTCGCAACCGCCCGCGTTTCGGCCTTGGTCAGGCGTCCCAAAGGGAAGCGCAGAAAGTTCACCTGGGCTTGGGTCGTTGCAAAAAGAAAATAGCTCTGGTCCCGCGCCAGATCGGCGGGTGTGCGCAATTCCCGGCCATGCGGTGTATCGATGGAATCAATATAGTGGCCTGTCACCAATGCACTGGCATCCAGTTCCCGCGCCCGCCCCAGCAAATCGGCAAACTTCACAGTCTGGTTGCATTTCACACAAGGGATGGGTGTTGACCCCTGCAAATAGCCTGCGACGAAATCATCAATCACAGCCTCGCGAAACCGCGATTCAAAATCCAGCACATAGTGCGGAATATCCAGCATGGCTGAAACCCGCCGCGCATCGTGTATGTCTTGGCCCGCGCAGCTAGCGCCTTTGCGGCGAATGGCTTCACCATGATCATAGAGCTGCAATGTGATCCCCACCACATCATAGCCCGCCAGTTTCAGCAATGCCGCCGTGACCGATGAATCCACACCGCCCGACATGGCACAGACAACCCGGTGCGAACCAGGGGTGCCGGGAAGCGCCATCGCCGCATGAACGGCTTCGAGGAGGTGAGCAGAGAGCAACATGTCGGTTAAATGGGCGGAAATCCGGGGGAAAGCAACTCACCCCGATAAAACGTGGAGAAATTCCACCTGTCTGTACCGGAATGGACCACTTCAAGAGGCAAATTTGCAATTTGTTCATCAGCGTTTAGCTCAAAATTAAGCGCTGGGGCGTAGGGTGTTTGAAGTTGGGCAGTTAAGCACTTGTTGGTGTGCCCAGTGTGTGTGAGTGAGTTTGCGTAATGAATGTACAACTGCGTCCCCGCGTTAATTATGTCATCGGGCCTGATGGTAGTCCCCTGACAATTGCAGATTTGCCACCACCAGGCAGCCATCGCTGGGTCATCCGGCGCAAGGCCGAAGTGGTGGCAGCAGTACGCGGGGGCCTTTTGTCCCTTGAGGAAGCGTGTGAACGTTATACGCTGACGACAGAAGAATATCTGAGCTGGCAAAGATCGCTGGACAAGAACGGCCTGGCCGGATTGCGGACGACGCGGATACAGCAGTATCGGCAGTAATCGTCCGTCTACGGAAGAATTTGAAACCGCTCTACCTGGGGCGGTTTTTTGCTGTGGGGAATCCCCCTCGCCCGGTTGCCCGAACGAGGGGTAATCCTTCAGTGGTAAAACCACTTTGCCGTGGTTTCCCTTCCGACTTCGCCCCTTCAACCTAGGCATGTTTATTGCTAGCGTCAATCCTTGAATCAGCGACAAAGGGACGGACATGCCGAAAGTTCTGGGACTTGATTGCGGGATTGCGAGTGTTGGCTGGGCAGTGCTGGACTATGATGCGGCAGAAACGACCGGATCAATTATCGCGTGTGGCACTCGTATGTTCGATACGCCGGAGACCGACAAAGAACGGCGACCCAAGTCCGAACTGCGGCGCATGTATCGCGGACAACGGCGGGTAATTCGTAGGCGGCGGCAGCGCATGAATGCGGTTCGGAAATTGCTACTCGAACATGGCCTTTTGCCAGATGCCAAAGCTGATGCGTTGAAGTTTCAAGGCATTGATCCTTGGGCGGTGCGCGCAAAAGCCAACTATACACTATTGACCAAAGACGAATTGGCTATTGCCCTCGGTCACATCGCCCGCCATCGCGGCTTCAAGTCCAACGCCAAGTCGCAAGGCGAGAATGATGTTGAAGGTTCGAAAATGAAAAAGGCCATGGCCCTTACGCGCGAGAAAGCCGAGGGAAAAACCTTTGTTCAAATGATCGCAACAGCAGAAGGCCGCAAACGCAACAAGGAGGGCGACTATTCGCACACCCCTTTGCGGGCGGAGTTGGATGCAGAAGTACGGGCCTTGTTCCGCGATCAGCACCGTCTGCAAAACAAGGTGGCAACTTCATCGCTTGAAACTGCATTTATTGACAAAGCTTTTTTCCAGCGCGGATTGCAGGACAGTGAAAATCTTCTCGCCGATTGTGCGTTTGAACCTACAGAAAAGCGCACTTCGAAGCGGGCCTATTCGTTTGAGTTGTTTCGCCTTTTGTCGCGCCTCAACACTTTTGAGATTCAAGAGGGGCGCAGCGGCCGTCGCTTGACGCTGGAAGAATTGGCAGATGCAACCAAAAACTTTGGTGCAACCAAGAAAATTACGTTCAAAGCATTGCGCAAACTTATCAAATTGCCGGACACCGCCAGCTTTGGCGGCATCCGGACCGAAGACGAAAAACTCGATGTGACATCGCGGCATGGTAGTTCGGCGGAGGGTACTGGCACCCTTTACAATCTGCTCGAAGGCGCAGCTTGGGATTCCCTCGTCAAGACTCCAGAAAAACTCGACCGCATTGCCGAAGTGATTTCATTCCGTGAGGACTTGGAGCGCATCAAACTGGGGCTTGTGGAAATCGGGCTTGAGCCACTCGTGCTCGAAAAACTTTTAAGCGAATTGCAATTCAAGACCTTCAACGAATTCAAAGGTGCTGGTCACATTTCGTCAAAAGCCTGCCGCAACATCATTCCCGGACTGGCGCGTGGACTGACCTATGACAAGGCCGCTGGTGAATGTGGATATGACCATACGGTGAGCCGCGAAC
>JANONM010000414.1:0-5634 GCA_031420855.1 Hyphomicrobiales bacterium | reverse complement strand
TGAAATTTCGCGGAATGCCTTTTGGCCGGGCAGCCAAACTTCAAGATCATAGGTCATGCGGGCACCAAAGCCCATGTCACCAGCACAGAGGCGCATGACGCGGTAGTGCAGGTTGAGGCCTTGCAGGATGCTTTCGGCGGCTGATGTCATGCGTTCCAGTTCATCGCGCGATTGTTCTGGCGTGGTGATGGAGACGAGTTCGACCTTGGTGAACTGGTGCTGACGGATCATGCCGCGGGTATCGCGGCCCGCTGAGCCTGCTTCGGCGCGAAAGCAGGGTGTGCAGGCAGTTAGGCGCAGGGGGAGTTGGGTTTCTTCGAGGATGGATTCACGCACCAGATTGGTGAGGGAAACTTCGGCGGTGGGGATGAGCCAGCGGCCATCGGTGGTGCGGAAAAGGTCTTCGGCGAATTTCGGCAACTGGTTGGTGCCGAACACGGCGGCGTCATTCACCATCAGGGGCACGTTGTGTTCGGTGTAGCCGTTCTTTTCAGTTTGGGTGTCGAGCATGTATTGGGCAAGGGCGCGTTCGAGCTTTGCGAGGGGGCCTTTGGTGACGACAAAACGTGCGCCGGAAATTTTGGCCGCCGCCTCGAAATCCATCAGCTTGAGGGTTTCGCCCACGTCGAAATGTTGGCGCGGTTCGAAGTTGTGGCTAGGGGGATTGCCCCAGCGGCGCACTTCCACGTTGCCGTGTTCGTCCATGCCGTCTGGGACTTCATCGAGGGGGATATTGGGTATGGCAGACAGTTGATCGTGCAGTTTGGCCGTGAGTTGGCGCTCTTCTTCCTCGCCCTCGATGATGGCGGATTTAAGCGCGGCGACGTCGGCTTTCAAGGCTTCGGCGCGGTCCTTGTCGCCAGACTTCATTGCCGCGCCAATGTCTTTGGACAGGCCGTTGCGGCGGTTCTGGGCGTCTTGCAGGCGGCTTTGGCCATCGCGTTTGGACTGGTCAATGGCGATCAGGCCAGAGGACATGGCGGCAAGCCCGCGGCGGGCAAGGCCCGCGTCGAAGGCTTCGGGATTGTCGCGGATGGCCTTGATGTCGTGCATGGCAGAAGTCCTGTTTTGACGGTCAGCGCACCAACTTCACCAACCGTCATCCCCGCGAAGGCGGGGATCCCGCTTGATCCTGGCACAATCCAAGAAAGCGGGTTTCCCGCCTTCGCGGGAATGACGACTGGGGAAAAATGCCCTATCCTTTGGTAGTAGGGCTTATTGGCAGAATGCCTGCACAATCTCAAACAGGATTTTTGGGCAACTGTACCTGTTCTTTGGCTTCTTCAGCTGCCTTTTCAGCTGCTTCTTCCGCGGCTTCCGCAGCGTCCTTTTTGGCGCGGGCGGCGTTGCGGCGCTTTTCGAGGAAGGCAACGGCGATGACGGCAATTTCATAGAGGCCAGCCAGCGGCACAGCCATGGCCAGCATGGAAATCGGGTCTGGCGGGGTAATCACAGCGGCCACGGCACAGACGCCGACAAGCGCAAAACGACGGCCCTTGCGCAATTGTTGCGCGGTGACGACGCCAATCTGGCCCAGCAAGGTGAGAATGACGGGCAGTTGGAAGGTGAGACCAAAGGCCAGAATCAGCATCATGACGAAATCGAGATAGGCTTCGATGTCGGGCATGAGCGTGATGCCAGGCTTGCCATCGCTGCCGGTGCCTGCAGCCAGTCCATAGAAAAACTTGATGGCGACAGGCAGCAGGAAGAAATAAACCAGACAAGCGCCGAGCACGAAGAATACCGGTGTGGCCACCAAATAGGGGAACAACATTTGCCGTTCATGCTTGTAAAGGCCCGGTGCCATGAAGCGGTAGATTTGCGTGGCGATCAGCGGAAAGGCGATGAACATGCCACCAAACATGGCAATCTTCAGCTTGACCAGAAATACGCCGAGCAGCTTGATCGAGATCAGGCCGACGTCGGTGCCGGTGCCCCAGCGGAAGGGCTTGATCAAAAGTGCGAGAATATCTGACGAGAAATAAAAGCTGCCGATAAAGGCGATGGCAAAGCCAGCAACACTCCACACCAGCCTGCTGCGCAATTCCATCAGGTGATCCATGAGGGGCGCTTCTGAGGCGTCGATATCTTCCTTGCTCATGGTGTGGGTGACGGTTCCGGCGTGACCAGCAATGTTCCAGCGACCCGGGTTTCACCTGTCGATCCCGTGCTGCCGAAATAGGTGTCGAAGTCTTTGCTACCGCCCGACACATTATAGGCTGATGGGGCGGCGAATTTACCGGGCGTCATTATGCTAGTCGCTTGGCTGTTGATGCTGGATTTCAGGTCGCCCAAATCCTTTTTCAGGCTGTCAACGCCCGCATCCTTCATGGCGACATCAACTTGGCCCTGGAATTCCCGTGCCATGCCACGGGCTTTTTTCATGAATTGGCCAAAGGTCCGCAAGACCGTGGGTAAATCCTTCGGGCCAATAACAATGACCGCAATGATCGCCAACACGAACATTTCGGAGTATCCGACGCCGAAGCCAAAATCCATGATCACCTCCGCCCCATGCCTTGAAATTGGCAGAAGGCCTTCCGCTGTGGATCAGCTCTTCAGTTTTTCAGTGGGGTCTTTCAGGGCTTCACCAGCCTTGTCGTCCAGCGATTTTGCAGTTGCCGCCACATCCGATGTTTCATCGGCCAAGCCTTTTTTGAAGCTCTTGATGCCCTTGGCCACATCGCCCATCAGGTCAGACACTTTGCCTTTGCCGCCGAACAACACCAGCACAACCACCAGCAGAATAACCCAATGCCACCACGCAAATGCACCCATAACAATAACTCCTCAAATCCGGTTTTGTGGTTTTCCCACACGTATGATCTTCTATCGCAGAAAGCCTGCTGCGCTGCAACCATGGAACAAGTTGCAAGCCTGACATGTGCCAATTTGATCATCCAGCAGACTGTTCCTGGGCGAAGATATGGGCACGGTCTGGCGAAACCACAAGCTTGCAGTCTTCCCCCGGCAACATGGCATTTTTCAGATCACCATAAACTTCAACGCGCTCTTGATGGCCCTCAATGGCAAAATAATAGTGGCGATGGTCCCCCATGAAGCGCTGCTCGATCAATCTGGCAGCAGCACCTTTGCCGTCTTTTGAAAGCATGATTGCCGAGGGCGGCAACAGAACCACTACTTTTTGACCATCACGCAGGTGTGGCGCGGGAAATGTGCCCAGCGGTGTTGCCACCCCACCATTTTGAACACGGCCACTGAACTGGTTGTGGTGCATGAAAAACCGGGCGGCTGTGGCGTCCACCGGATTGGAGATCAATTGTTCAGGGCTTCCCTGTTGCACCAGATGACCGGATCGCAACAAGAAAATGTGATCCGCAACGGCCAGGGCCTCATGGGGATCGTGGGTGACCAACAGACATGTGGCACGGGATTCACGCAGCAGGGCAAAAGTTTCGGCACGAACACTTTCGCGCAAACGCTGGTCCAAGCCTGAAAACGGTTCATCCATCAGGATGACTTGCGGTCGCGGCACAATGGCTCTGGCCAATGCCACGCGCTGTTGCTCGCCGCCCGACAACATGGCGGGATAGCGGTGCATCATGGTTGAAAGCCCAACGCGCTCCAGAGCGCGGGAGGCCACAGCTTCGGCGTCTTTTCGTTTTATCGCATAAAGTCCGTAAGCCACATTTTGCAAGGCGGTCATGTGGGGAAACAGGGCGAAATCCTGAAACATCAATCCGATGTTGCGCTTTTCCGGCGGAACAAATCTGCTGGGGCCTGCCACTTCCTGGCCGTCCAGCAGAATGCGTCCGGAAGTTGGGCTTGCCACGCCCGCAGCAAGGCGCAGCAAGGTGGATTTGCCGCAGCCTGATGGCCCCAACAGGCAAGCAATGCGGCCTGCCTGCAATTCCAGGGTTATGTTGCTCAGAATGGGCTTGTTGCGGATCGAAAAAGAAACATCTTGAAATGCGACGTTGCCAGCAAAAACCGGCCCGGTGGTGCCTTTGGCCCCCCAGGGTCGCGATCCCTCAAGTTCAGGAATAGATGCTTGTTCATCAGCCATGCGGTTGGACTTACACCAGAACGGCTGCGAATTGAAAGTTGGCTGCTAAATTGGTGGGCAAGCCAAACGGGCGACATGGGTATCCCTGCTTATGGAGACTGTACGCGTTGCCAAAGGGACCTCATCCGTCTCGCGCCAACGCGCGATCCACCTTCTCCATCTGCGATGGAGAAGGGACTGTTTGCGAAGTCGTCCCTTCTCCACGCCTTCGTGGAGAAGGTGCCACAACGGGGCGGATGAGGTCCCTTCGTTGCCACATGCCATGTCGTGTCAATTCAGGATTCGATACCCGCGATCCGCCACAACCCTCAAGCTGCCAAAACCACACGGTTGCGGCCTTCTCGTTTGGCCTTGTAGAGGGCCGTGTCAGCACGTTTCAGCAGTTTTTCGAGGCTGTCTTCGACACCCAGCAACGTCGCTATGCCCAGTGACGCTGTGACGGGAACAAGTTGCGGCAAGCCAACGGCAAATGACTTTTGTCCGATGGCTTTACGCAAGCGTTCGGCAATTGTCATGGCCAGTTCGGTAGATGTGCCGGGCAAGACCATGATGAATTCCTCGCCGCCGACACGGCAGCACAAATCAATGCTGCGGGTATTCTGGCGCAGGCGTGAAGCAAGCTCCTGCAAAACCTTGTCACCTACGTCATGGCCATAGGTGTCGTTGATGGCTTTGAAGAAATCCACGTCGACAGAGATGACTGACAAGGCTTTGCCGCGGTTGATATAGTGCTCAATCATGTTGCCCAAATGGGTTTCAAGATAGCGCCTGTTATAGAGGCCGGTCAGCGCATCAGTGATGGCCATTTCGATGGAAGCCTTGACCGAGGCACGCAGCCGTTCCGCATAGCGCCAGCGGCGGACTTGCGTGTTGACACGCGCCAGCAATTCCTGCCGGTCAACAGGCCGCATCAGATAATCGTTCACCCCCATGTCGAGGGCGCGCAACAGGCTTTTATGGTCGTCAGGCTCAACGATCACCAATATGGGTGTCTGTCTTGTCGCATCCATGGATTTCAGCTGCGAACACAGGCGAAGTCCGTCGTAGTGATCCTTGTCAAAACTGACAATGACGAGTTCAAACGGATTGATGGCCTCTGTTGCGGCTTCCAAAGCCTGGGCCTGATTGGTGACGTGCTTCAGATTGTGCTTGCCGTTAAAAGTCGCGGCAATTCTTTCGGCTGCCGAGGCGCGGGGATCAACCAGCAAGATGCGGCCGTCGCGGTCACCCTGGCTATTCTGGGCACTGGCTATAAGTCCCATTGAAAGGCCGCTGTCGGACCGCACACGCAGTTCGTCGGTCAACATCTTGAGCCGTACCAGGCTTTTTATGCGACAAAACAGTGCAACATCATTGACGGGCTTGGTCAGAAAATCGTCGGCGCCGGCTTCAAGGCCACGCACCCGGTCTTCCGGTTGATCGAGGGCCGTTACCATGACCACTGGTATATGCTGGGTGGTGGCATCGGCCTTGATGCGTTTGCAAACTTCAATGCCGTCAATTCCTGGCATCATCACGTCGAGCAATATGATATCGGGCTTGCAGCGCTGCACGGCTTCCAGGGCGTCAAGTCCGTTCATGGCGGTCACGACATCGAAATATTCAGC
>JANONM010000413.1:0-3705 GCA_031420855.1 Hyphomicrobiales bacterium | reverse complement strand
CTGGTTGGGATTGTCGCCGGTGGCCAGAAAGGGACCTCATCCGCCCCTTTGGGGCACCTTCTCCATCTGCGATGGAGAAGGGACCGCTGGCACAAACTGTCCCTTCTCCACGCAAGTGGAGAAGGTGGCGCGAAGCGCCGGATGAGGTCCCTTTTTGGCCACAAGCAATGGCCGTGCAGAATGGTGTAGAAACCGCAGTCTTATTCCCATTGCGTATGATAACTTCCCGGACCATCTATGCGTTCATAGGTATGCGCCCCAAAGAAATCCCGTTGGGCCTGGATGACATTTGCCGTGCCACGGGCTTGCCGGTAGCTGTCGAAATAGGCGAGTGCCGCAGATAGCGCCGGAATCGGAAGCCCCGCCAAGGCAGCATCGGCGACCGTCCGGCGCAGGGCCTTTTGATCGGCTTTCATCATCGTCACAAACTCTGGCGTTGCCAGAAGATTTTCCACGTCACGGTGCTTGGCAAAAGTGGATGCGATGAGATCAAGGAATTGCGAGCGTATGATACAGCCTTCGCGCCAAATCTGGGCGATCCGCCCCATGGGCAGGTTCCAGTGGTAGGCTTCCGAAGCCGCCTGCAACACGGCAAAACCCTGGGCATAGGCACAGATCTTGGCGGCATAAAGTGCCGATTCCAACTGCCGCAAAACGCTGGCTTGCGATGTCACGGCAAGTTTCTGGGAGCGCTTGCCATAGAGGGCTTCGGCCTTGACCCGCTGGTCTTTCATGGACGACAAAATGCGGGCGGCGACGGCGGCTTCAATGCCCGTGGCAGGAATGGCCAGTTCCTGGGCTTCAATCACCGACCATTTGCCGGTTCCCTTTTGGCCTGCCTTGTCGAGAATCAGGTCAACCAGCGGCTTGCCGGTCTTGTCGTCGGCTTTTTGCAACACCTTCGAGGTGATCTCGATCAGATAGGAATCGAGCTTGCCCTTGTTCCATTTGGCAAAGGCCTGACCTATCTCGGGAGCCTGCATTTTCAAACCGTCGCGCATGATGCCATAGACTTCAGCGATCATCTGCATGTCGGCATACTCAATGCCGTTGTGGATCATCTTGACGAAATGCCCCGCGCCATCCGGCCCCATCCAGGCGCAGCATGGGTCTTTCTTGTGATAGGCAGCAATTGCGGTGAGAACTTTTTCCACCCGCTTGTAGGATGCTTCAAGGCCTCCCACCATGATCGAAGGACCATGTCTGGCTCCCTCCTCGCCACCCGACACTCCCATGCCGATGAAGCGCAGACCTGAGTCTTTCAACGCAGCATCCCGGCGCACTGTATCGCGGAAATTGGCATTGCCCGCGTCAATGATGATGTCGTCTTGGCCCATGACATCAGCAAGGTTTTTGATTTGTTCATCTACCGCCTCACCGGCTTTCACCATGATGATAACCGGGCGCGGCGCAGCAATGGCTTCTGCGAGTTCGGCATAGGTGCGGCAGGCAATGATGTTCTTGGCAAGCGGACCAGCATCAGCCACAAACTTTTCTGTTGTTGCCCAGGTCCGGTTATAGACGGCGATACGAAAGCCTTTTTCCGCAATGTTGAGAGCCAGGTTTGCCCCCATGACGCCAAGGCCAATCAAACCGATCTCTGCTTTCATTGTCGTATCCTAAACTGTGACGTTGTGCCTGACATCAAATATCGTGTGAAAGATGCGTCCGTCAAACAACTTCACAAGCTTGACTGTCAATTCGCGGCTTTTGGCCCGTTCAGCTGATTGCATGGCCCGCTCGATGGCCACCATATCAGGATACTGGATGGCCAGCACCATGGTATAGTGGGGATCATCCGTATCGGCCTGCTTCTGGCTCAGCACACGCACGTCGGTTGCTCCGGGGAACTTGGTCCACAGGGGCAGTAGATTGCGGGTTACAAAATCATGGAACGCCTTTTCTTGGCCAGGCTTCACGTTGCCTTCAAAAAAGGCGCATCGAATATACATGATTGTTGATTCCGCATTGGTTGAAAGTCCACACCCCTGCCCCTCCCCATAAGAATGGGTAGGGGTGAGACAGAGAACGCCCCTCCCCGCGAAAGCGGGGTGGGGCCGGGGGTGGGGACGGGGGTGGGGATTTACATTTTGCCCCAGATTTTCGAGTAGGCGTCGCGGTAGCCATTCTGCGGATCGAACTGGTTAGAGTCGCCCGAGGCTTTCAGGCCATCTGGCGTCACCAGGGCTGGTGACGTGATGTAGCCTGAGCAGGCTTCGCCTGAAATGGCACGGTTCAGTTCATCCACCAACTGCCAATCCTGAAGGTTCAAGGGCTCAGCAACTGTGACGGCCTGATACTCATTGGCACGGATGCGCTGGAAGGCAGCTTCTGAACCATCGCCAGCAGAACCAGCTTTTGGATTTGCACCACCGGCAACACCAGCCGCAGCAAGAGCCGGACCCATGAAGTCGAAATAAAGGTCATTGATCGCCAGGGAATGCGTCCACGCTGCGCCATGCTTTTGCAAAAGCGTCGTCGTCAACGGGCCCATGCGGGTTGATGTCTCGGCAATCGGTGTATCCACCCACTCCAGAACCTTGCCGCCACCTGCCTCAATGACTTCCTTCAGCTTTGCGGCTTTCAGGATGGCAATGGTATAGGTCGAGTCAGTGAAGATCACGACGCCGGGTTTGCCGCCGCCATCCTGCAAGGCCCAATTTGCTGCCGTTGTCGAAACGGTCATCGCATCGGTGGAGACGTTGGCGAAAATACCGCCGGGTGCATCGCAGCCGATTTTCGGGCCGGAGTGCCAGGACACCATGGGAATCTTGGCGGCGGTAACACCTTCAAGCGCAGCGCTTTGCTCCGTGGCATCAAAACCATTGATGACAATGCCGTCTGGTTTCAGTGCGAGTGCTTGCCCCACAGCAGCTGCACGGCTTTGGACTGAACCTGCACCATCCAGCACTTTGACGGTCCAGCCAATTTTGGCTGCTGCTTCTTCAATGCCTGTCGTGACACCAAGAATGCCGCCGTTCTTCAGATCGGCTGCCAGTACCACAATGGTTTTGCCTTCAGCGGCTTTTGGTCCAGCCGCCGGTCCGTCAAAACCTGCGGCAGAAGCCGACATGGCAAGACCCGTCAACATGGAACCTGCAAGCAGGCAATTCAGTAATCTACGTCTCAGCATGGTGTTCCTCCGTTTGCTGTTTGGTTATGTCTTCGCAGCGCCTTTTCTTCTTTGGGCATATCCGGCGATACCGATGGCTACGATGAGCGTTACGCCGTTAAACATCGGCTCAACCCAGAATGAGCCGCCGAATTGCTGAATGCCGGAAATGCCGACGGCCAGAATGACGACACCGACAATGGTGCCCCAGACATTGACGCGGCCCGGCTTGATGGTGGTTGACCCAAGGAATGCGCCGACAAGGGCTGGCAGAAGAAATACAAGCCCGACACTGGCCTGGCCGATGCGCAGTTTGGCTGCCAGCAGAACGCCAGCCAGCGCCGTCAACAGACCTGAGGCCACGAATGAGCCCATGACATATTTGCGTACGGGAATGCCGTTCAGGGCGGCGGCCTTTGGCGAGGCACCAATGGCATAGAGATAGCGCCCCAGCGGCAGATACTCATAAACCACCCACATCAGAAGGGCGATGGCGATGACATAGAATCCCGTGATCGGCAGGCCTAACACCATGGTTGTGCTCAGCCCATAGAAGTCCTTGGGCAACACGCCGACAATCTGCCGTCCACCCG
>JANONM010000412.1:0-5194 GCA_031420855.1 Hyphomicrobiales bacterium | reverse complement strand
CCCAGCATGGAATAAATGCCTTCCAGCACCACCAGCTTGCCGCCCTCCTCACCCGTCGAGCGCGACAGACGCTTGTCGAGATCGGCGGCATCATTATGGCGAAAGCGCACCAGCTTGGCCCCCGAAAGCGTGCAACCATCATAAATCGATGAATGTGAATCGCTGTCGAGATAAATCGTGTCGCGGGGGCCAGCAAGGCCCGACATCATGCCGAGATTGGCCTGATAGCCCGTGGTAAAAACGATGCAATGCCTGCGGTTCAGAAATCCTGCCAACTCTTTCTCCAGGTCCTGGTGCAGAGCATAATTGCCATTGGCCACCCGCGAACCCGTGGTGCCTGTGCCATACTTGTCCAAGGCTGCCTTGCCGGCATCGATGCAGGATTGGTCAAAAGTTATGCCCATGTAATTGTTGGTGCCAGCGAGGATGGTTTCCTTGCCGCGAATGATGGCGCGGGTGGGTGAGAGGATCTGGTCGTTGACCGGCCCCATGGCATTGACACCCAAAGCCATCATGCGCTCATAGCGCTCAACGATGCCTTTGTGCTTGTCGAAGAGATCAACCATCATTCACTCCAAAAAACTTAAATGGTCTTGATCCGGGCCTGGACCACACGCACCAGATCACCAATCGTATGGGTTTCTGAAACCACATTCATGGGAATTTCAATGTCAAACTTGTCTTCAACATCCATGATGAAATCCAGAACCCCGACGGAATCGATATTCAGTTCGGCTGGAATATCCGTGTTCACCGTCAACGTCACACCAGCCTTGTTGTGGGGTGTCAGCAATGCACATATCTCGCTGATGATTTCAGTTTCTGTTGTCATGGGCTGTTGGGTCCTTCTGCGCCGGGACTTCTATGGCCTTTGTCGATGGGCGGCAACATGCCGTTGGCTTGATACCACCTGATGGTTTCGGGCAAGCCATCAAACAATGATACCGGATTTTCACGCGGCCAATTTTCGCCTTCAATCAGCCAATTGGGCTCATAGAGTTCCCGCATCTTGTCAAAACTGACCATCATGGGTCGGCGCAAAATCCAGGTGGCAAGCGAACCAAGCGCCCCAACTGCCAGCGCCACAGCAAAGGGCATAAAAATCAATTTCGCCGGACGATTGAAATTTGCCCGCGTGATATCCGCAAGCTCTCCCCCGGTATGGCCACCACTGGCATCATCCACCTCGCGTGTGCCCGTGATTGAACTTGCAACCGCTGCAACACAAATTTGCGCGAGGTCATCAACATGGATCAGGGAGAAACGATTGAAGGCACGTCCCGGCAGAATGGCGATGCGTGCCATCAGGGACTTGAGCAATGGCAGGGTGGCGGTATCGCGCGGGCCATAGACAGCTGCCGGACGCAACACCAGCACCTGCATCATCTTGGCAACCCCGGCAACCACATCCTCCGCCGCCAGTTTGCTTGCCGCATAGGCTGAAATCTCATGACGGCGCGCCGCGAGAGAAGATAGCAAAACAAAACGTTTCACCCCGCCTGCCTGGGCCGCCATGACCAAGGCTTCGGTTCCCGCCGTGTTGGTGCGAAAAAATCCGGCCCGGTTGACGGCTGAAATGGCGCCGGCCATGTGCAACACCACGTCGGCCCCTGCCACCAATTTAAACAAGGCAGAAGCGTCATCCAATCCGCCGGGCACAATTTTTACGGCAGATGGAAAATCATGTTTGGTGGGATCACGCACCAATACGCGCAAATCATGGCCCGCCGCAAGCAAGCGGGGCAAAACCGCTTTTCCAACAAATCCGGTAGCACCGGTTACCGCAATGGTAAGGTCCATGCTTGATCGATTGGTTTAGTGAACGGGCTTGCCGTGGGGATTGCCGACTTCTGCAATCTCACCCGCCTGATAACGCTCCCGCGCCCCTGCCCGTGACAGTTTTCCAGACGATGTGAATGGCAAGCTGCGCGGTGCCACCAACACAATGGAGCAATTGACCCCTGCCACCTGATGCACCGCATTAAGCACGGCGCGGCGCAAATCTTCCTGTTGTTGAGGGTCGACGAGCTTGCATTCCACCAGAACCACCAACTCGTCGTCGCCGCTGGCATTCTCGACAGCAATCGCCGCCACATCACCCGACTTCAACGGCGCTACAGCTTCCGCTGACCATTCAATATCTTGCGGCCAGATATTGCGGCCATTGTGCAGGATCAAATCCTTGACCCGGCCTGTGATGACAATTTCGCCGGCCAGCAGATAACCCATGTCGCCCGTATCGAGGAAGCCATCAGGCCCGATGGTTTGCGCCGTGGCATCAGGAGCATTGAAATAACCCGCCATCAGGCTCGGACCCCTGACAAAAATCCGGCCCACCATGCGCTCGCCCAAGGCAACGCCAGCGTCATCACGAACCTGCATCACATGCCCAGGAATCACCGGACCACAAGACACGAAGCTGCGGGTCAAGGCGGATGTACCGCTTTTGGCAGGAACAGCCCGCTTTCTGGTTTTCAAGGCCGCAAGATCAATCGTATCAATGCGGATGGGATGGTCAACATCGCTGATGGAAATGGCGAGTGTTGCTTCAGCCATGCCATAGCTCGGCAGGAAGGCACGGGCATTGAACCCCGCGACAGCCAATGTCTCGGCAAAGCGCGTCAACACATCGGCCCGCACCATGTCGCCACCGATGCCCGCTGCGCGCCAATGGGAAAGATCAAGGGAAATGGCTTCACCGGCAATGCGCTTGGCGGCCAGTTCGTAACCAAAGGTCGGCGATGAAGCGATGGTGCATTTGTTCTCGCTCATCAGTTTCAGCCACAAGGCGGGCCTGCGGGCAAAAGCCGTGGTCGGCAGAAAGTCCACCATAACTTGCGCCACCATGGGAGCGAGGCAAAAGCCCACCAGCCCCATGTCATGATAAAGCGGCAGCCACGAGAAGGCCCGGTCGTCCGGCCTTGCCTTCAGGCCATCGCGCACCATGGCCGTGGTATTGGCCATGATGGCCGATTGGTTGATCAAAACGCCTTTCGGTGCTGACGTAGAACCTGACGAATATTGCACATAGGCTACTTCATCAGCGCCGAACCCTGCAAGCCGCGCCATGGTCTCTGGCAGCGCCTGCAATTCGCCATGGGTCAGCGTCAGTGGCACATCAGCTTCCCTGGCCCCGGCGGCAATCAGTTCGCTCAAATCTTCCGAGGTAATGACAGCCGACACATCAGCCGCCCGAAACATGCCCGCCACCTTGGCGATATAGGCATCCTTGCCACCGATATACATGCTGTAGGGCACGGGTGCAGGTACCAGTCCTGCATATTGGCAACCAAAAAACACCGCCATGAAATCAGGTCCGGTTTCGGCCACCACCGCAACCCGGTTTCCCGGCCTCAAGCCAGCTGAAAGCAGTTTGCGGGCTGTTGCAATCGCCCGGTGGCGCAAATCGGCATAGCTGACAGTCTCAACCAAAGCCCCACGGCCACCATAAAAATTGAACCCGGTCTGACCACGGGCCGCATAGTCAAGGGCTTCGGTGATTGTGGAAAACCCGCCCAAACGCTGTGGAAGCTCCCCGTTGAACCCATGTGTTGCCACGGGCTGGGCTTCTGTTCGGTCGATAGGGCGTTCTTGAATCAATTTCAGTCCTTTTGTCTGGGTACGGGTTACCAAGTTCAGGCCCGAACACGGAAATCAAAAGGTGTTTCAGAATGTAACAGTGGAAAAACCGCTCAAAAACCCAGTTTGCCCGTATAGATCGACCAGGCAGCCAAGGCTGAAGCCCCAAAGATAAAGCCCGTCAGCCAGATATAGAGGATGGATATCCAATCGGTGTCATTGCCAAGGCCAGCAGGAGCCTGACTTTCGGCACTCTGGCCCTTGCGGCTATCGGCAATGAATTGATGCGCCTGCAACTTCAGGATTTGCCGAAACATTGCGTCGGCATCAGGTGTTTCATAGGTCATGATCCGGTCTCCATCTTTGTCTTGTTGCAATACAAAAGTGCGGCCATCGGGGGCCATGCCAACCGATGTCACCAAATCCAGAAACAATCGCGGCTCTTCACCGGGCGCAAATCGAAGGTCAATCAAACGGTGAAGCCCATGGTCCGTTGGCAAGCCTTGCAAGATCTTCGAACGCAAATGATCGAGACGCAGCGCCTTGCCATCTTTCAAGGCGACCAAGGCATCAATATGGGCCGCTTCGGCAAGCCGCGCCTGTTTCAAGGCAGTCTCAAACTTTCTATTCGCCGCTTCCACTCGAACGCCACTCCACCACACCCCACCTGCTGTTAACAATTATTAAAAAACTGCACCACAATGGCACAGGTCAGGCAGTTGTCGGTTCACCTGTTCACTCCCTGCATGTGCAAGGCCAAGTGAATGTTTTTCGGCGATAATGTGATTTAGCGGCGGGAAAATGGCGAAAAAATGAGTCCCCACAAGTGTTTGTCGCTTTTGCCTTCAACCCCAATCGGCATCTCAGGTGCCCGCAAGGTCGCGCTGCTGCTGCCAAACATCCGGTCCCAGATCGATAGCACGGTGGCGTAATTTGAATCGGTATCCCGGCGAATGGCGTGATGATGCACCCAGTGAATGGAGGGCGTCACCACCACCCATGACAGCAATTTTTCCAGCCCTTGCGGCAAGCGCAGGTTGGAATGATGAAACAGCGCTGAACAGGCAATGACAATTTCAAAAACCACGACTGACGTAAGCGGCATGGCAAGTGCCACAATTACCGCACCACGCACCAATGCAGAGAGTATCACCTCGCCGAAATGGAAGCGCAGGGCTGAACTGCTGTCGAGTGTTTCATCCAGATGGTGCACCTCATGGAACCGCCACAGCACCGGCAACACATGGTTGATCCGGTGCCACCCGTAAATCCAGCAATCCAGGATGAGGAGGTCGAAAAGCAAACCCGGCCAGCCGGACCAGATTTCCGGTCGCCACATAAACACATGGCCCGCAGCGAAGGCCGTAAGCGGGATGACAATCAGGGGACCCGCCAGTAAGTTCAGCAAGGCCAAGCCAAAATTCCGCAACAAACGCGACAGGCCAGCCTGCCATTTTGCAACAGGAAACATTCGTTCGGCAACAAACAAAAAAGCCAAGGCACCCATGATGATGCCGCCTTTGCTGAAAATGAAATCACTCATGAAATACCTTGTGACAACTGCTTCGCGAAATTGCAAAGCAATCTCCTGGGTCCCCCACCTCCGGGGGGGGGG
>JANONM010000411.1:0-4692 GCA_031420855.1 Hyphomicrobiales bacterium | reverse complement strand
GCGGAGACACAAAACTTTCTCCGGGCAGCAGTGCGCGTTTGCGGGAACGACGGCCTTGATGGGATTAACTGACCGCCCGATGCTCTAAAAAGTGGAGTGTCACCGTTATCCGTTATCCATCTTGGTTGACCGTCATGAACGGGATGTGACACCCCACCCCTGCCCCTCCCCGCGAAGTGGCGGGTAGGGGTGAAGATAACGGTGACACTCCGATAACGGTGACACTCCACTTTTTAGAGCATTGGGCGGTCAGTTAATCCCATCAAGGCCGTCGTTCCCGCAAACGCGCACTGCTGCCCGGAGAAAGTTTTGTGTCTCCGCACAAACACCAACGATCGTCATTCCAGCCAAGCGTAGCCCTTGCGCAGCGCGAGCTGGAACCCCGCTTTATTTCAACGGGTTATGCCTGTGGCCGACAAAGCGGGGTTCCAAATCGCCCATCACTTTCGATGCCAAATTGGCTGTGGTGAACTAAAAGGCAGAATGTCCCTCCACTTTTTCCGGGTAAGTCCAGCACCTCGCACACCGGACTTTCAAGAGCCCGGACCATCTCGAAGAAACCATCAACACGGAAATTACAGACATGAACACCAACCGCAAAAACCATCCGTTGGCCAATCGGCGAATCTCTGCTTAGCCAAGGTCGCAGATGCTGGCAACAGAATCATAACCTGTATGACTCGACGCTGAGCTTGCTCCAGCGATGGCTTTGTGTTTGATGCAGTTGATCTGACTGTCAAGTATTCATGGAATTGGAGAAATCGATGAAGCCGGTTCGCTGGGGTATTTTGGGGCCGGGCAATATTGCGCAGAATTTTGCCGATGGCCTGGCAGAGGCGCCCTCCGGCGAACTCACGGCGATTGCCAGTCGCACCGCTGCACGCCTTGCCAGTTTCGGCGAACGAAACAATGTCAAGGCTGCGCTTCGCTACCCAAGCTATGAGGCCTTGGTGGCTGATCCGGAAGTGGATGCGGTTTATATCTCAACGCCACATCCCTGGCATGCCGAATGGGCCATCAAGGCCATGCGGGCTGGCAAAGCTGTGTTGGTTGAAAAGCCAGCGGGCATGAATGCCGCTGAAGTGCTGGCGCTGACAGAAGTTGCCGCACAATGCGGCACGTTCTTCATGGAAGGCTTCATGTATCGCTGCCATCCGCAAATCGCCCGTTTGTTGGAAATAATTGCCTCGGGAGAAATCGGAACACTGCGCCAATTGAAAACCAGTTTTGGTTTTGCAGCACCCTTCGATCCTGACTCGAGGCACTATGACCGCAATCTCGGTGGCGGTGGCATTCTGGATGTCGGCGGCTACCCGGTATCGCTCGCCCGGTTGATCGCCGGGGCAGCCATGGGACAACCCTTCGCTGAGCCTGTTGCGGTCAAAGGCGTTGGTATCATCGGCGCAAGTGGCGTTGATGAAGTGGCCCATGCGTTGCTTTCATTCGCCAATGGATTTATCGCAGAGATCGCTTGCGCCATCGCACGGTCCATGGACAACCGCGCCATCATCACGGGTGACAAGGGCACTATCGAACTGGTTGATCCCTGGGTGCCTGGCCGCAATGCCGGACCATCCGATGCAAGGATTGTCATCACGGTTGCTGGCAAAAGTCGCACCGAAGAGATTGCCAGTCCCAAGCAGCTGTTCTCATTTGAAGCGGAACTTGCCAGCAGTGCCATTGCGGCGGGTCACAAACAGGCACCCCACCCCGCCATGACCTGGGCCGACAGTATCGGCAACACAACCACCATGGATCGCTGGCGGGCTGAATTGGGCTATGCAACATTTGCCGAAGACCCAAAACACAACCGCATGATACCCTCAGTCTTGCCGCCGGGCTTGCCGCAAATCCCCAAAATCAGGATTGCCGGTCTTGCAAGGCCCATCAGCCAACTGGTGATTGGTTGTGACAACAAGGATGATATCGCATCGGGCGCACTGGTCTGGGATGCCTGGATGGAAGCTGGCGGCAATGCCTTCGACACAGGCTTTGTCTATGGCGGTGGTCACCATGAAAAAGTCTTGGGACAATGGATCGCCAGTCGCGGTGTTGCCAAAGATGTGATCACCATCGTCAAGGGTGCCCACACACCCTACTGCCTGCCCCGTGCCATTGCAGCCCAACTGGATATTTCGCTGGAGCGTCTGGGACTTGACCATGCGCCAGTCTACATCATGCACCGTGACAATCCGGATGTCCCGGTCGGTGAATTTGTCGATGCACTGAACCGTTTGCAAAAGGCCGGGCGCATTGGTGCCTTTGGCGGCTCAAACTGGTCGGTTGAGCGCTTTAAAGCGGCCAATGCCTATGCCGCAGCCCGGCAGCTCACACCTTTCAGCATCCTCAACAACAATCTGTCGTTGGCCGTGATGGAAAAGCCCGTCTGGAATGGTTGCGTCACCTCCAACAACGCTGAAACGCTGGCCTTCCTCGCCCAAAGCCAAACCACTCATCTGAGCTGGTCATCTCAGGCCCGCGGCTATTTCCTGCCCGAAGCACTGCGGTCGCGGTTGCCTGCTGATACCAGTCCTGAAACCTGTTTTGGCAGCCCTGCCAATGCTGAACGTCGTCTGCGGGCCGAAACGCTGGCGCAGAAATATGGCGTGTCACCGCACAACATTGCCACCGCTTGGGTGCTCGCCCAGAACTTCCCTTCATTGGCGCTCGTCGGCCCGCGCAGCCCCGGCGAGATCGCATCAACACTGCCGGGATTGGCCGTTAAACTCAGGTCGGTGGAAGTTGCATGGCTCAATTTACAATCGGACTCAGCATGATGATGATGTAATGTTTGCCACATCCGCTTTTCTTGACTACCAATAGTGCGACTATCACCCAAGGAGACCATCCATGAGCCAATTCATCAATCAAAAAGAAACCCTGGTCACCGATGCGATTGACGGGTTTTTGGGCACCGGCAATGGACGCTTGGCGCGGCTCGACGGTTATCCCCACATCAAAGTGGTGGTGCGAACTGACTGGGACAAATCCAAGGTCGCCCTCGTTTGTGGTGGTGGTTCAGGACACGAGCCTTCCCATGCTGGCTTCGTGGGTCGCGGCATGCTCACCGCCGCGGTTTGCGGCGACGTCTTTGCTTCGCCATCCGTCGATACCGTACTGGCAGGCATCCTCGCCGTAACGGGTGCGCCGGGGTGTTTGCTGATCTTGAAAAACTACACAGGTGACCGGTTGAATTTCGGTTTGGCTGCAGAACGCGCACGGGCGCTTGGACTGAACGTCAGCATGGTGGTCGTCGACGATGACATTGCCCTTCCCGATTTGCTGCAATCCCGCGGAGTTGCCGTCGCACTGTTTGTCCACAAGATTGCGGGTGCATTGGCAGAACAAGGCGCCGATCTTGAAACCGTGACCAAAGCCGCAGACCACATCATCGAAAATGCAAGGTCAATCGGCATGTCACTGGACAGCTGCACCGTTCCGGGCTCTCCCAGGGAAAATCGCATTCCCGCTGGCAAGGCTGAACTGGGGCTTGGCATCCACGGCGAACCTGGCGTTGAGCAGGTGGATTTCCGGGGTGCCCATGAAGCCATGGCCATGGTTGTGGATCGTCTGGCCCAAGGCATCAAAGCGGGTCCCCATGTCGCGCTTCTCAATAATCTTGGCAGCACCACGGCCCTTGAAATGTCCGTGCTTGCGGGCGAACTTTGCAAATCGTCCATCGGCAAACAGATTGCCTATTTGGTGGGGCCGTCAGCCATGATGACGTCGCTTGATATGCACGGTTTTTCAGTTTCATTGTTGCCGCTGCAAGATCACATGGTGGCGGGGCTCCTGGCCGATGTGGCAACCTGGGCATGGCCGGGTTGCCATCCGGTTTCTGATATCCAGGTTGTGCCAATGCCTGCAGGACTGAAGCCAACCCGGCCCACGCCTTCGAAAAACCCCAAGAATGAAGCGCTGATCCGCAGAGCTTGCGAAATCCTGATTGCGGCTGAAGCTGATTTGAACGCACTGGACGCCAAATCCGGCGACGGCGATACCGGATCCACCCTCACCACCGCTGCACGAGCCTTGATCAAGGCGCTGGATCGTCTGCCATTGGCCGACTGGACCCAGCTCTACCGCGCCATCGGCACGGAGCTCGGCCAGACCATGGGCGGATCATCGGGCGTCTTGCTGGCGATCTTTTTCACAGCAGCTGGCGATGCATCGGCCAATGGCCAAGATGCGGTGGGTGCCTTAAAAGCTGGACTGGCGCGAATTCAGCAAGTCGGCGGTGCGGAACTCGGAGATCGCACCATGATTGACGCACTGTCTCCCGCTCTTGATGGCTTGCCCTTGGGACTTGACAAGGCCGCCGCCGCCGCCCGCGCAGGTGCCGATAAAACCGGCAAGATGCTACGCGCCAAAGCTGGCCGCGCCAGCTATGTCTCCGAAAGCCACCTCGCCGGCCACAATGATCCGGGTGCCGAAGCCGTCGCGATATTGTTCGGCGAACTCATGCAAGGCATCGAAACAGAGAAGTGATTTGAGCCGTTAAAACGCCACTTTGTCACCGCCCTTGAGTGCCAGAAATTCGCGTGCTTCGTCGGGACTGGCAACTTCGAGTCCCAGGCCTTCAATGATTTGACGTACTTGCCTGACCTGTGCCGCGTTGGATTCAGCCAGTCTGCCTTTGCCCAGCCAAAGTGAATCTTCCAGACCAACCCGCACATTGCCGCCCATTGCTGC
>JANONM010000410.1:0-1890 GCA_031420855.1 Hyphomicrobiales bacterium | reverse complement strand
CGCCACCAAGGCGAACATGGTGACAAGCACATTCGGCAAGCCCTTGTGGTTGGACATGATCCAGGCAAAGCCCAGAAACGCAACGGCGATCAGGGCATTGCGGCCATAGAAAAGTTCCATGGGTTCCTCGGCCATGCCATGGGCTTGTTCAAGCTGGCGCGACTTCCAGTTGGACCACAGAATCATTGCTGTCACGACGGCTCCTACGGCAAGGGCAAAAAGATTGATTCCCTTGGGTGCCATGAAGGCCAGAAAATCAGGCACATAGCCATTGGAAAGCGCCTGGAAGGAATCCGGGAACGGTCCCAGATTTCGCCCACTCAACATGGCAATCATCAGTCCACGGAAGATCAGCATGCCAGCCAACGTGACGATAAAGGCCGGGATGCGGAATTTGGCCACAAACCAGCCCTGCAACGCGCCAATGGCTGTTCCTGCCAAAAGGCAAATCACCACAGCTGGCACGGTCCCCATTTTCAGTTCAGCAGGCCAAAGCGGATTGCTCACCATCATCACGCCGGCAATCGCACCAATAAAGCCCGAGAGAAAACCCACGGACAGATCGATATGCCCTGCAACGATGATCAGCAACATGCCAAGCGCCATGATGACGATGTAGCTGTTCTGCAGGATGATGTTGGTCATGTTCAGCGGCGTGAACAGAATGCCGTTGCGAAATACCTCGAGAGGGCTGGTCAAGAACAAGCCAATGGCATCCAGCAGGCTCGACTGCCTGAGCACTGTTGAGGTTGCCGTCTGGAAAAACACCATGATGGCGATCAGTGAAAGCAACAGGGCATAGTCGCGGATATTGGCCTTGATGAAACCCATGATGGAAGGCAATTGGGCTTTGGCGGCAATATCGGTCATGTCAGTTTTCCCAGGATTTCATGATGGCGCGCATGATTTTTTCTTGGCTCGCCTCTTTGGCAGGCATCTCGGCCACAAACCTGCCTTCGTTCATCACATAGATGCGGTCTGAAATGCCCAGCAATTCCGGCATTTCCGACGAGATGACAATCACCGCCTTGCCCTCGTCGGCAAGCTTGTTGATGATACCATAGATTTCATATTTGGCACCCACATCAATGCCGCGTGTGGGTTCATCCAGAATCAGAACTTCGGGCCCCGCAAACAGCCATTTTGACAGCACAACCTTTTGCTGGTTGCCGCCCGAGAGATTGACCGTGGTTTGATAAATGCCTGACGAGCGGATGCCAAGGTCTTTGCGGTATCTGGTGGCAACGCCGATTTCTGTAATGTCATCGACGACGCCACGTTTTGACACATCCGGCAGATTGGCCAACGTCACATTGTGTTTGATGTGATCAATCAGGACCAGTCCATAGGTCTTGCGATCCTCAGTCACATAGGCAAGGCCAGCCTTGGTTGCCTTGGGGATCGTGGATACATCAACCGGCTTGCCATGCATCAGCACTTCGCCAGAAATGCGCTTGCCAAAGGCCCTGCCGAACAGCGACATGGCAAATTCGGTTCGCCCAGCTCCCATCAGACCTGCAATGCCCACCACTTCGCCAGCGCGGACATTCAAATCAACTCCTTTGATCACCTGACGATCCGCATGCAGCGGATGATAGACGCTCCAGTTTTTGACTTCGAGCAGTGTATCACCAATTTTTGGCACGCGCGGCGGATAGCGCTCCGACAATTCACGGCCTACCATGGCCTTGATGATGCGGTCCTCGTTGACTTCACCCGTATGCACATCCATCGTATCGATGGTTTTTCCGTCACGGATCACTGTGATGCGGTCCGCAACCTTCAACACTTCATTCAATTTGTGGGTAATCAGAATGGATGAAATGCCTTGCGCCTTGAAGCCGCGCAACAGTTCAAGCAAGGCATTGGAATCTTTTTCATTCAGGCTGG
>JANONM010000409.1:0-3243 GCA_031420855.1 Hyphomicrobiales bacterium | reverse complement strand
CGCCGATCCGTCCTTCGCCAAGGCGATCAGGTCGGCGCGATCAACAGCGGACAGAAAACCCAAACGAATCATTCATCCAAAAGAATCCCAATCGCGATCCATGGCAAGAGATATTCCGGATTTTCAGGGAGTCGGAGTATACACTGCTTTTCCCCAGGGTAATGCAGGGGGCAGGCGCTGCGGCTTCTGCTGTCATTGCCGTGGCATTGGTGCGTGATGTTTTTGTTGGCGACGAGATGGCCAAAACCTTGTCATTGGTGTTCATGGTGCTGATGGTGTCGCCAATCCTGGCTCCCAGTCTCGGACAGTTTCTGCTCGGCGTAATGAGTTGGCAGGGCCTCTTCGTATTCATGGCTGGACTGGGAGTGCTGGTGATGCTGTGGGTCTACCTGCGCTTGCCAGAAACCCTGAAACCCGAGAACCGCCGCGCTTTTACCTTCGGGTCAATCATCGCAGGCTTCGGCATAGTCTTCGGCAACCGGGTCTCCCTATCCTATATTATGTCGACGGCCCTGATCTTCTGTGCCCTCATCGGCTTTCTGATATCGTCACAGCAAATCTATGTCGAGCATTACAACATGGGCCAGTGGTTTCCGGCTTTCTTTGCAGCGGGTGGCATTTGCTCGGCACTTGGCGGCTTTCCCAACTCCCAAATTGTCACGCGTTTTGGCATGGCAAAACTCTCACACCGGGCGCTCGGCTTCTTCATCGCCATCGCAGTGGTGATGCTGGCTTTGAGTTTGTTCCCGGCGATGCCAGTCTGGGCGTTCTTCGGCCTGTCCTGTTTGCTGTTTTCAACCTTCAGCATGGTCATGTCAAACTTCTGGGCACTCGCCATGATGCCCTTGGGTGAGGTGGCAGGTACGGCTGCTTCAACGCAAGGCTTTCTGCAAATGGTCGTCGGTGCTACCCTTGGCGCAATGACTGGCCAGTTCTACGACGGACTACCGTGCCGCTGGCATTGGGCTTCGTTATTCTATCAGTGCTGGCGGGTATCATCATCAAACTTGGCGCTGCCAAGCCGTGATCAACGCTCCACGTGCTCAACACAGATCAGCGCTGTCTCTTCATTTGTCAATGAAGTATTGAGCTTCATGCAATAGCCCGCATTGATTGACGTGGCCTCACGAAAATAGCGGCAGGTTGTACAGTTTCCAAAACTCGGTTCGCCCTGCCTTTGCACTTCAGCCTGCAGCAAAACCTCAATCGCCTTGTCAAAACGTTTGCGGATTTTGGGCTTCAGAACTTCGATATCGGTGCCCAAGGACTTCAGTCCATCTTGCGCCAGAATATTGGCCCCGGCTTCACTCAAGGTGAGGGCAACTGAGCGGCCATCATCATCCCGCAGCAGTTTCACCACCAGACCCTTGGCCTCCAACGATGCCAGGGTTTGCGAAACCGTTCCCTTGGTAGAACCGAGGTATCTCGCCAGTGCACCCGGCGTGTTGGACAGGCGGTTGGCCCGTTGCAAATAGCGCAGGGCCTCCCATTGAGCCGGGTTCAAGCCATGGCCATGGCCCTGTTGACGCATCAACCGCGCCAATCTCTCCAGGTGCACCAGACTTGCATGGGATGGGACGGGATTGGAAACATCCTGCCGCTTTGCGGCCTTGTCTTTGCCGCTGCCCTTGTCCTTGCGCCCCACGTCTGATCAGGCCGCCGCCGCAATGCCAATGGGGCAGGAAACACCGGTGCCGCCCAAACCACAATAGCCTTGCGGGTTCTTCGCCAGGTATTGCTGGTGATAGCCTTCCGCAAAATAGAATTGTTGCAAGTGGGCAAGCTCAGTGGTGATTGCTCCATAGCCTGCTTTTTTGAGTACTTCCTGAAACATCGCCTCGGACGCACGAACCACTGTTTCCTGTTCCGGCGTTGTCCAATAGATGGCCGAGCGATATTGGGTTCCCACATCATTGCCCTGCCGCATGCCTTGCGTCGGATCATGGGATTCCCAGAACTGCTTCAACACCAATTCTAGGCTCACCACTTTGGGATCATAGACCACGAGCACCGATTCAGTGTGGCCGGTGGCACCGCTGCACACCTCTTCATAGCTGGGATTTGGGGTAAAGCCGCCGGCATTGCCCACAGCCGTCACCCAAACGCCGGGGAGATTCCACATCTTGCGCTCAGCACCCCAATAACAACCAAAGCCAAGGACAATGGATTGCAGGCCATGGGGGTAAGGGCCTTGCAAGCTTCGACCGGAAACAAAATGCTTGTTCGCCGTCGGAATGGCCGTGCTCCGCCCTGGCAGAGCCGACGCCTCATCAACGATTTCAGCTTTTCTGCGCGAAAACAACATGGAACATCTCCTTCTGCATGGCATAGCATAATCTGGGCATATGGTGGGGCAAGGCAAAAATATAACCTCACAAGTGCTTGGTCGGCCCGCTCGCTTGGCTATAAGGCCCCTGTTCCAATGCGGAAGGGTGGCCGAGTGGTTGAAGGCGCACGCCTGGAACGCGTGTTTACGTGAAAGCGTAACAAGGGTTCGAATCCCTTTCCTTCCGCCACGTTCTTCATTTAAATAGTTGAATTGTAACGTGAAATTATTTTTGGATTTGGACCTGCCCCACAATCTGCCCCACACGGCACTCAAATTTGGTCCAAAAACGCGCGATTGAGGTAAAGGCATTGCCTGAGAGCGGAGGCTGCGTGTCGAACGGCCTTTCGCTTGCCGCCTCTATCCGCGTTGCGTGAAACGATTGCTTTGCCCTCTGGTGATTTAGGCCCGGTGGCCCGCGTCCACGGTTTCCAGTTCTGGATTGCCATCGCTTGCATGGCTTTGCGCTGGGGCGTCCATCCGTTGTTCATGGCCTTGCTCCAAAACTTTGATTGGCAGGTTTTGATTTTCGCCCGCATGCGCGAGGTTGTTCACCTGTTGCGGACCATTGGCGATATTGGTTTGCCTTGAGAAAACAACAGGTGGATTTTTGATGTTGCTCAAAGTTTCGAGAGTCATCCGGCATTGGTTCTGGGCTTTCAAGGCCATGCGCATATAGCGTTCCGATGCTTCGATATATTCCCCCATGTTTAAAGCTGCACGGCGGCTAAGTTCTCCAAACATGAGGTTGAGCGTGGCGCTTTGACTGAGCAGCGTTGCTTCAACCTCTTGCAAATCATTGAGGTTCACTCGCTAGGCACTTTCGGTGAAAGCAGTGACAACGGCTTGCATTGGCAACACCTCACCAATGTTACCTTTGGCAAACTGGGCTGCAACTCTGGCATTCGTAATATGTG
>JANONM010000408.1:0-3633 GCA_031420855.1 Hyphomicrobiales bacterium | reverse complement strand
GGATGGCACTTTGCCCGCCACGGACCAGCGCCCCGGCGGCGATGACTTGCCGACAGTTTATTCCGGCGCACTTGTGGTGCGGGGAACTGGCCTCGCCAAAGTCACAGCCACTGGCATTCGCAGTGAAATCGGCAAGATCGGACACTCATTGAGCACGCTCGAAAGTGAGCCACCACGGTTGCGGGCGCAAACGCGTCGGCTGGTTCGGATTTTCCTGATGATCGGCACGCCATCGACCATACTCGTGGTGCTGTTGTACGGCCTCTATCGCGGTGGCTGGCTTGATGCATTGCTTGCCGGCATCACGGTCGGCATGTCGATGTTGCCGGAGGAGTTGCCGATTGTCCTCACAGTATTCATGGCCATGGGAGCGTGGCGCATATCGCAAGCCCGTGTTCTGACGCGGCGTGCCGCTGCAATCGAGACTCTGGGGTCAGCCACTGTGCTTTGCACCGACAAGACTGGCACACTGACAGAAAACCGCATGACCATTGCGGAAATGTGGTCCAAGGGGATGAAAGCACCCTGGACAAGCAAGGCGGGGGCAGAAAAACTGCCAGAAACACTTTTTGCTTTGGCGGAGGCTGGGCTTCTTGCGAGCGCACCTGTTCCGTTTGACCCAATGGACAAGGCGTTTCATGAACTGGGCCGAGAGCAGCCCAATCAAAAGCAAGGGCCCGAATTGGAAATGGTGCACGCCTATGGTTTGCGCCCCGATCTCTTGGCCATAACCCAAGTCTGGAAATCCAAGGCAGGCGGCGCGAAACATATGGTCGCCGCCAAGGGCGCGCCAGAGGCCATCGCATCTCTCTGTCATCTCAATGCCAAAGATCTTGCCATTGTAACAAAATCCATCAACATCATGGCCGCTGCAGGCTTGCGCGTGCTGGGTGTCGCGAGTGCAAGTTTCGCAGGTGGAAAATTCCCTCCAACGCCGCGCGGATTCAAATTTACGTTTTTAGGTTTGGTTGGCCTTGCTGATCCCCTTCGCCAAAGTGTTCCAGAGGCGGTGAACCAATGTCGTTCCGCTGGCATCAGGGTGGTGATGATAACCGGTGATTACCCCGCAACGGCTCAGGCCATTGCCAAGCAAGCTGGTATCACAAGTGATGGGGTCATCACGGGCGATCAGTTGGCCAAGCTGAGCGATGATGAACTTGCAAAGCGCGTGCGAGTCGCAACCGTGTTTGCGAGGATCATGCCGGAACAGAAACTGCGCATTGTCAATGCGCTGAAAGCCAATGGCGAGATCGTCGCGATGACCGGAGACGGCGTCAACGACGCACCTTCTTTGAAAGCCGCCCATATCGGCATTGCCATGGGCGGACGCGGCACCGATGTGGCGCGTGAAGCATCATCGATTGTGCTGCTTGATGATGATTTTGGATCAATTGTCACGGCCATCAAACTCGGCCGCCGCATCTATGACAATCTGCGGAAAGCTGTCGGCTTTATTTTTGCCGTGCATGTGCCGATAGCCGGACTTGCCCTGTTGCCTTTGATGTTTGGCCTGCCGATCCTGTTTGGGCCCATGCATATCGCATTTCTCGAAATGGTGATTGATCCGGTGTGTTCCCTGGTGTTCGAAGCCGAGACGGCTGAAGATGATGTGATGAGCCGCAAGCCGCGTGCACCCGACGAACCACTGTTCTCGAAAGCCATGATCATCTGGAGCCTGTTCCAGGGGGCAGTCGCTTTCGGACTCGTTGCATTGATTTTCATCATGGCCCTCAACCAGGGCATGCCAGACACGGAAGTGCGGGCGCTCACGTTTTTCTCGTTGGTCATGGCGATCATCGGCCTGATCTTTGTCAACCGTTCGTTCAGCTCTTCGATCATCACAGCATTGACCCGGCGCAATCCGGCACTCCGCTGGGTGCTCCTCAGTGTTGCGACAATGCTGGGTGTGACCCTGCTCTGGCCCTTTGCGAGCAACTTGTTCCGGTTTGGGCCGCTGCATTGGAACGATCTGGCGGTGACACTTGCAGCAGGTGTCGTTGTGTTGGTCGTTCTCGAATTTGCAAAATCACTCTTGCGCGGTCGCACCTCGCGTAAGCCAGGCGTGCAAAGTATTGTCTGAGAAATCAACCAAAGGAAGTTGCCATGTTGAGGATCAAATGGACAAGCTTGCTCCGGCCAGTCCTATGAGCCATTTTTCATTTGCAAATCCAAGCTGGCGATTGGCAATACTTTTTGCTGGCGTTGTCGGCGGATTGGCAGTCGTCGTTGCAATCAGTTCGTCATTGCTGCTCCCGGTATTTCGTTTTGACGTGCCAACAGGTCCATATGACATAGGCACGGTGACTTACCATTGGGTTGATGAATCGCGTTCCGAAGTTTTCAGCAGCGATACGAAAGCCCGCCGTGAAATGATGGTTCAAATTTGGTATCCGGCGAAGAAGGGCGCAATCTTGCCTCTGGCCCCTTATGTTGAAAACGCGGATGCACTCTCAGCGGCTCAAGCAGTGTTGCATGGATGGTGGTCCCTCGTGTTCGCGCATCTCAAATACATCAAATCCAACGCAAGACTTGCTTCGCCTGTCGCGGAAGACCGCCCAAATTTTCCTGTACTTGTTTTTGTGGAGGGCATCACCGGTTACCGGCAGATGAACACGTTCCAAGTTCAGCAATTGGTGTCTCGTGGCTATGTCGTCGTGGCAATTGATCAGCCCTTTATCGCAGCCACGGTGGTTTTTCCGGATGGACGAAAGATTGCGGGCTTGTCGAAAGACCAGATGAACCCTCTGATTCAACAGAGCATCGCAGCTCTGGAACTTGTCCCTTCGCTCAATGCGATCGAATTCGAAGCGGGAATAATTCCATATTTTGCACAGGACGTTGTCTTCGTCATCAACCAACTCGCCGTGCTCAATAGAAATGATCCAAAGGGAATTTTGAAAGATCGCCTTGATCTAAACCGGATCGGAATCTTTGGCGTATCGCTGGGCGGCGTTGTCGTTGGCGAAGCGTGTCGCATTGATCGCCGATTACGCGCTTGTCTGGTAATGGATGCGCCAATGTCTGCTCCTGTCGTGACTGAGGGACTACAACAACCCGGCATGTGGATCACCCGTGACGCTCAAACAATGAGCAACGAGGGCTGGACGCAATTTGATGTCGACCAACATCAAAAAACCATGCGGACAGTCTTTGAGAAATCAACAAGCGATGGGTATTTCGTTGAAGTATCTGGAATGTTTCATGCCAATCTGACCGACGTCCCGTATTTTTCACCACTTCTGAAATGGTTTGGAATCACAGGCCCCATCGATGCAACGCGTGCGCACAACATTGTCAACGCTTATACCGTCGCGTTTTTTGATCGATATCTAGGGGGTCCACCATCAGGTGTTCTTGATGGTGCAGGTGAACAATTCCCTGATGTGAAACTTGAAACACGCTGATTTGGGTCCACCTCCAAAACCAAAGCTTGGTCGGGTCGTCCAGGTAGATTCCGGGGCTGCCGGTATTGCATCACCTGCTGTAACTGCCGGTGTGAGACTGGGCATCCGTTCAGATGTTCGACTGATGGATCAGCCCAGTCCCCAACCCGGTCGCCGGAGTAGGCAGATCAGGCCTGCGCGGCAATCGCCCGATGAATGGCTTCAACCAGGTCACGCTCGCGGAAGGGTT
>JANONM010000407.1:0-1899 GCA_031420855.1 Hyphomicrobiales bacterium | reverse complement strand
GTGCCAGCCATCTTGCTGCGGCGTGGCGCCTCCACCGGAGATGATCGTCGCCAGTACCATGGTTACATACTCTTCATTGCTGCGTGTATCCCAGCCCGCGATGTTCAAGCCATTGGCATGGCCCCAGCTTGCGGCGACTTTCGACGGCATGGCCTTTTCAAACGCCAAGCGCACAGCATCCGTCAAAGTCTCCATCGGCGTTGTTGTGCAGTTCATGTGCGGTGCGGGTTCTGCCGCATTGCAGATCGTGCCCTTCGGCCCAAAGTCCAAACTCACACAGCGATACAGCCCTTCATTGTAAGGCGGTGGCAAGGCCGCAAACATCATCAGTCCCAAATAAACACCGGAGTGCGAATTGCCCTCATAGGAGTTGATGAAATAGGGAATCTGTGGAGGGCTTTCGATGGCAATGTGACACGTGTCTTTCCTGATCGTCACTGTCGCTGTGATGTCGAAATCACCAAAACCGTGGCCCGCATCTTCCAACACCGCTGTGCCTACATAGGTGCCGTCAGGCACCGATGCGATCAGCGAACGCATATGATGGTCCGCCATGTCGAGCAGTTGGTCAATGCAGGTATCGACCGTAGTCTTGCCATATTTCCCAACCATCGCCAGCAGATTACGTTCACCCACCTGGCACGCCCCGATCAGCGCATTGAAATCGCCCTCCTGATCCCTCCTGGCCCGCATATTGGTCAGGAACATGTTGAGTACATCAAAGCGCGGCTTGCCCTTGTCCCAAATCTTGACAGGCGGAATGCGCAGACATTCCGCATAAATATCCTTGGCCGCCGGATTGTATCCCGCTGGCACCGGCCCGCCAATGTCGGTGAGATGCCCCTTGCACACCGTCCAATACACCAGCTTCTTTTTGTAAAACACCGGCTTGTAGACGCAGGTATCAATCGCATGACTGCCGCCGAAGGCCGGATCATTGTGCATGATCAAGTCGCCCTCGTGAATGTCATCACCAAAAAACTTTGCTACAGCCTTCATGGCGGGAATGAGCGAACCCAGATGGATCGGAATATCCTGCCCCTGCAGGATCATCTCAGGTTTCGCATTGAACAGCGCCGTCGAATAGTCATGCGCAAGGTTGAACACCGAGGAGCGCGCGGTCTTCTCCAGCGCCAACGTCATTTCCCGCTGCGTCGTCTCCAAAATGCCCCGCACCACCGACAGCGTGATTGGGTCAACGCCAGATTTCTGTTTGGCCATGTCATCCTCCCGCAACTTTGCAGAGAAGCTAAGCCGAAGGCCGCGATCCGTCTTGAAAGCCAGCGAACCGGAATTTGTCCGGGCGCGAAGCGTCAGACCGTGGCTTTGCGCCGACCATCCACATAAATCACCAATATGCCCGCTGCCACGATCAACACCATTCCCGCAATCGCCAACCTGTTCGGCACATCACCAAAGAACACGAGACCCATCAGCACAGCCCAAATGGTGAGCACATACATAAAGGGCGCCAGCGTGCGCGAGGGCGCATGTTTGAAGGCGAAGAAAATCCCAACATGTCCGCCGATCATCAACATGCCTGCCAGCAGGATGAGGCCCATGTTGCGCAGATCAGGCACAACAGGCACCTCAGTGGCCGCCATGCCTATGGCCCCGGCCAACGTCAGCACCATCAACACCGCCAGCGCCACCACCAGTGCCGGAATCTGCGTTGGCACCTTGCGCGTGATGAGATCCCGCGCCGCTGCGGAAATCGCCACCAGAAATCCGAATGCGGCATAGGGTGACGCTGCCGTGGCACCGGGCTGGGCCACCAGCATGGCCCCCACAATGCCGACCGCAATCAACACCAAGCGCAATCGTCCCATGGTTTCGCCAAAGATCAGCGCCGCACCTACCAGCAGGAACAAGGGAGCCGTTTGCGCAATCGCCGTCACA
>JANONM010000406.1:0-2254 GCA_031420855.1 Hyphomicrobiales bacterium | reverse complement strand
GTGAGTTTCGACCCGGCCTACCACCAGTTCTTTGACGGCGGTGGCATGGTTATGCCGTGCTTGGTGTGAAAGGCGTCGAGCCTTGCCATATCTGTAGGTCCAGGAGCGTAAACCGCTGCTTTCGTTGGTGGTCTAAATATTAAAGAGGGCCTTCGCTCCAATCGCAAGTGCAAGTACAGCCAAAATCCCCAGCACCCACTTCCTGAACAACGTCGCATCCATGGATTTGAAACTGCGGGCACCCAGCCATACGCCGGCCACCAGCGGCGGCAGAAAGAGCAGGGCGCGGAGTGCTGCTTCTTTCGTTACAAGTCCGTGTACGGATTGATTTGCCAGTCCAATGAGATCGGTCGCCAGAAAAAACGCGATGAGGCTGGCGCGGCCTGCGATGTTGCCGGCGGGGGAGGCGAAGTAGAACAGGATGACAGGTGGACCCCCGATACCAAAGGCGCCATTGGCGAGGCCTGACGCGGCACCTGCCGCCGTTGATGTGAAAGTGCCGGGCATGGATTTGAGCGCATAGCCCCGCCACAGGAGGGCTGTTGCAACCAGCACGAATATGGAAAGTGCGATTTGCAGGGGCCGGGCCGGAACATTGGCCAGCAGCCAAACACCAAACGGGGTTGCAATCAGGCATCCGAGCAAGAGTGGAGCCAGCGAGCGCCAGTGAATATCCTTCCAAATTGATGGCAACAAATGAATTGACGCTGCCACTTCGAGCATGAAAATCGTTGGCACAATTTCCTGGGGGGCATAGACCAGTGATAGTGCACTGATGGCCAAGAGTGAAAAACCAAATCCGGAAAATCCGCGCACGATGGCGGCCAGAAAAATGCAACCACTTGCAAAGGCGAGGGCGGAGTAAGACATTGGCGAATGATAGTTGGAAACAGCTCAAACTCTTAGTGCCAGTTGGCCAAGACTCCTCGACAGTCAACAGTCAGGCCGCGCATACATCGAAACGTCCGTCACTCCCGCGAAGGCGGGAGTCCCGCTGACTTTTATAAATTTTGCATGGGTAAGCGGGATTCCCACCGTCACGGGAATGACGGAAATTGGGTTTCATAGTAAATTGAAGTCCAATCGATTTCAGTGCACGCTTGCCAGTTTACCTCCCGCCAGCGCGTGGTTGCCATCAGGTTCAATGAGGCCGATCATGGCACCCGTGGCATCAGTTACCACCGCAAGTTTTCCAACCCCTGGCACGCGCACAGATGGACGCATGATTTCGCCACCCGACTCTGAGGTTTCAGTTTCGGCCTTGTGCATGTCGGCGACTGAAAGATAAGTCATCCAATGGGAGGGAATTCCTTCATAGTCGGGAGCCGTCAATTCATATACGCCTCCCACAGGACTGCCATCCTTGCTGGCAATCCAATAGCCTCCACCGTCAGGCAATGTCTTGGGTTCAAATTCCCAACCTAAGGTGCGGCCATAGAAAGCCAATGCGGCCTCGGGTTCCCAAGTGTTGAGTTCGTTCCACCAGTGTCGTTGCGGCGAGTTCATCATAAAGTTCTCCTGATTGGTTTGGAGTGAATCATCACGTCGCCGTCTGGTGCAGGCTGGGGGTGGGTTGGGGCGACAGCAAGGCAGGAATGGGGCGGGCAGCTATTGTCTTGCCACAATCAACACCCGTTAACAGGGACTTAACTGAAGCTGGCTATTCTGCTTTTTTGAACCATGAATAGATGGGGTCGACATGGCAAAGAATGGCCTATCACTGGACGACATCAATGCCCGCTTGGGCAAATCTGCCAATACGCAACGCAGTTTTGATGATTACGTTAATCCGCACGATAATTCAGATGAAGCAACTGAAGAAGATGACTCATCAAGCAAAATGGGTGCTGGTTTCATGGCGACTGTCTTTGTCGCATTTCTGGCCATTGCGGGTGGAACTTTCATGTGGACTGACGGTGGCTTTTCATTGCCGTCTCTCCACTCAAAATGGGGCGATGCTGAGCGAATCTCGATCGTTGACCCCATCTGCAAAAAATATTGGGTGCCAGGTGGCCGCAATGATGAAGCCTTGCAATGCTATCTGACGACCAACATTCGCAGGCTGTGTGATGCCAATGAGCGCAAACATCTCGCTGACATGGTCAAGCGCTATCGCCTCGATGTGAACACGGCTGGCGCGCAAATGATGGTGGGTGGCTTGCAGGTTGCCCTCAAAGGCCGTGCCATCGCCACCGAAATGATGAGCGATGTGATGAAGGAGGCCAAGATCAATCCTTCATCGACAAGTGAAGCC
>JANONM010000405.1:0-1941 GCA_031420855.1 Hyphomicrobiales bacterium | reverse complement strand
GGCATTCACTTCGCCATGGAATTTCTGCCGCAACAGAACCGCCGCATCTCGAAAGAATCTCCGCTCGACAACCGCCCCATTCTTGCGAGTGGAAAGCACGTGGTCGTTATCGGCGGCGGCGATACAGGCTCCGACTGCATCGGCACGTCCATCCGCCAGGGCGCCTTGTCGGTCACCCAAATCGAAATCATGCCGATGCCGCCGGAAAGGGAAAACAAGGACCTGACATGGCCCAACTGGCCCATGAAAATGCGCACATCATCCTCGCAAGCCGAAGGTGCGGTGCGTGATTTCGCCGTGGCAACCATTGCCTTGGAAGGCGAAGGCGGCAACGTCAAAACCCTGAAATGCGCGAGAGCCGGGTCAGACTTCAAGCCTATCGCTGGAACAGAATTCGATTTGAAAGCCGATCTTGTGTTGCTCGCCATGGGTTTCGTTCATCCCGTCCATGATGGCATGGTGAAAAACCTCGGCCTGAAACTTGATCCGCGTGGCAATGTCGAAGCCAACATGAAGGACTACAAATCATCAGTCGAAAAAGTCTTCGCCGCAGGCGACTCACGCCGGGGTCAATCACTCGTCGTCTGGGCCATCCGCGAAGGCCGCCAGGCTGCACGTGCGGTTGATGAATTTTTGATGGGATCAACGACGCTGCCGCGCTGACTATGGGACAGGCGCAGCGTAGCTGTCATCATCAAAACGCCCTGCGGGTGCATCACCTGTTTCGCCCGTGGTGAAAAGTTTTTCCGCCACCGTGCCTTGCGCAGCAACAATTTCAACTCCTGGCAGACGGGCCACAGGCCCAACAATTTTTTGCTGCTGCGCCACCGACAATCGCGGCTTCATCGGCACAACGGCACGGGCATCGAATGCAATGTCTTCGCCATTGCTGCCTTGTTGACCAAACAGCGGGCCGGCTTGCGGAGCAACCTCGGGTTCTGGCAAGGCGTTATCAATTGCGACAGCAAGGGATGGGACCACCACGGCAGGCTCGACCACGGCAACTTCTGGCGCGGCTGCGGGCACCTGCGGTTCAGCACCTGCTTCGGCTTTCAACACCGCTTCCAGCACCACTTGGCCCAGACGATTGTTGCCTTGCTTCATGAATGAAATGCCATCGCCCTCGCGAAGTTTGCGTATTGTTCCGTTGATGTCAGGACCGCGCTCAACATAAGCGCCATCAGGTCCCACAAAGAACGGTCTGATATCGATGAACGTTCCACCGCTCTTTTCCACATGGCTGCGTTGAATATCCGAAATCACCCGCATGTCGGCATCAAATGCCGCATCTGCCATGGGCGGCAGGCTGACCACATACACGCGCAGTCCCTGGAACTTCAGAACATCCAGCAGGCGATCAAGCTGTGCCGCATAAAAATTGCGCCATTCCGGCGAACCAAATTCGAAACGGACTTCGCCAATGCGTATGGCCTGTCGGTCATTTGTGCCCAACATCAAAACAGCGGCATCATAAGGCTTGGCAGACGTGATTTTCGGCAGGGTTGTGGCCCAATCATAAAATTCGGGTCGCGCCAGTCCTGACAGCTCGTTGAAGCGGTTGACGACTTCCATGTCCTGCTGTTCTTCAGACATGCGCGAAATCCCGGCACCCATGCCGCCAGCCAGTGCATCGCCAAACACCAGCACCCGGAAAATCCCGTCGTCACCTGCACCTGCAAGCCCATCCCCTGCGACGACTGCTGGCGTTTCACCGACCCCCGTTGGCAAATCTGGTGCAGCTTCCGATCCCATCAGCGGCTGATCGGCCGATTGGGCAAAGACAGGCGTGGCCAGCGTCCCGGAAATCAGACATAAACAGACCAGTCCTTGAAAAATCCACCGCAGCATTTGCACAGTCTATCCGGCGGCACGCAAGCGCTCAAGCAATTTGAGAGAGGGCTTGCCATCCAGCGGCAATCCCGCCTTGCGTTGAAAGCCAAT
>JANONM010000404.1:0-5049 GCA_031420855.1 Hyphomicrobiales bacterium | reverse complement strand
CCCTCCCCACAAGGGGGAGGGAGAAGAAGGGTCAATTCAATTGGCCGTTGGTATAGTCAGGTCTTTTGCGAGACACGGCTGGCGATCAGGGAAATGCTGATTGCCGCCATCATAAATCCAAATGCCATCCAGGGCAGGCTGGTCATGCTGCCCAAGTCCATCAGGTGGCCACCGACCCGGGCTCCTGTGGATTGGCCGAAATAGACGCAAGATGTGTTGAGGGCGATGGTTGCTGAAGCAATTTGCGGGGCGAGGCCTGCAAGTCGGCTCTGTTGCAGTGAGTTGGATGAAAATGAACCAAGGCCCCAAAACAGGCTGGCCAGCATGGCGAAGACGTAGTTTCCATTTGAAAGCGCAAAGCCGATAAAACCCACGCACAGCGATGCAAGTCCTGCAGCGATGATTTTATCGACACCAAACCTGCCAACGATGCGTGAAGCCACAGAATTACCCGTGACACCGGCAATGCCAACGATCAAAAATGCCAAAGAGATCATGAGCGGCGATGCGCCAAAACCATCCTTCAGAATGGGTGCGATATAGGCAAACATGGTGAATTGTCCGGACATGGAGAGCAGCGTCACCAGGAAAACCAGCAGGATAACGGGCGAGCGCAAGGCTTTGCCCCAGGCTGCGAAACCAAGCGGTTGCACAAACAGCCGGGGTTTGAGGCTGAACCAAATGCCCGCAGCGCCCATCAGTGAAAGGGCTGCCATTAAAAAATAGGCCGCGCGCCAGCCAAGCTGCGAAGAGATCAATCCACCCAACGGAATGCCTGCGACAGATGCGGCTGACCAGCCGATGAAAATGAAGGCAATGGCCGCCGCACGTTTGTCGGGGGACACAAGAAGGCTGGCCGTTGCAGCGGCTTGCGGTGTGAAAACAGCAGCGCCAATGATGGTGATGGCACGAAACCAGAGTTGCAGTTCAAAACTTGGCGCGAAGGCCGATGCCAAGTGGCCTATGGCATAAAGCAGAAGGGCAAGTGTAAGCAACAATCGACGGTCAAAGCGGCTGGTGAGAGTTGCAAACAGAGGCGCGCCAACACCAACGACCAAGCCGCCCACAAAACTCAAAAGGCCAGCCTGTGCCGGGGTAATGGCAAAATCAGTGGACATGTCATTGAGCAATCCGGCAGGCAGCAATACGCCCGTGCCAATGAGAAAGTTGCCAAACAACATGGCCCAGAGGGCGACTTTGTTATTGCCAGTTGGATGATCGGTCGTCGTCGTATGTGACATGATGGCTCATTTTGCAGATGCTGAAGGCGCTTGAAGTGCGTCGCCTGGGGCATAGGGTCCCGCAGCTTTGAACAGCAGGCAGGACCAGACACAAGCATGAAAATTGCAAAGGTAGGCATCATTGGCGCGGGGCAGATGGGATCTGTCATAGCCCATATCTGTGCATTGGCCCGACATGAGGTGGGCCTGCTTGATTTGGCGCCAGACCGAATAGACAATGGGCTTGTGCACATCGCCGCAAACATGGCTCGGTCGCAAGACGAAGCGTGAGTTTTATGATTACCGCGGCGAAAAGCCGGTGCCGACGCGCTGATCAATCCGTCCACGGATTGATCAGTCGAAGTCCAGAATGCAGAAAGTGTTTGGTGTTGCGCGTCGCAAGGCTGGATTTGTGGCGCAAGGACACAGCGGCAATCATGCCATCCGTTATGGCGACAGGTTCGCCGTTCAGTTTGCGACGTCCGCAAAAATCGCCGTATGCAAGGGCAGAGATTTCATCAAAATAAAAAATGCGATCATCCAAACGTCTCCGCAAGGATCTAAAAGTTTGTTCCAAACGGTGCGACCGCTCTGCGGGCCTTATGCACTCGATTCCAAAAGAGATTTCAGCGATAACAATGGTGCTCAAAGCAAGTGCGTCTTCGTTCCGCTTCAGCCATGTCAAGACGGCAGTGTCTGGCTCAGGCCGCATGATTTCTGATACCACATTGGTATCGATAAAAATCATAACGCTATCGGCTCATGTGGTTTGTAATTTTCCCGTATAATTGCGTCCAGATCGATATCTGCTTCACCCTCGACGTAATTTTCACGGACGAGTCGATCCCAAAAATCATTGGCAGACTCTGTTTTTGCAGCAGATCGCTGGTTGCCGTAGAGCTCCAAAGCTATTTCAACCACCTGCCTAATGGTACGGCGGTCTTCTCTGGCGTATTGCTGCGCCATGGATGTGGCCCTGTCAGAGCGGATGGAAAGTTGCGATTGTGCCATGGACAATAAATAGCATAGCTTGCAACTGCCAGCAAGTGCTAGCATCATTTCTCCGCCAACAACGCTTTCACCATCACCTTGGCTTCAGGGGATGACCAGTCGGCGGGGCCGAGGAGGCGGCCTCTTTCCTTTCCGCTGCGGTCAATGAGTACAGTGGCGGGGAGGCCGAGGGCTTGCAGGGCTTTCAGGCTGGTTCCGTCGGGATCGACATAGGCTTTCAAATTATCTGCGCCGGTTTCCTTGAGGAAGGCTTGCGATGCGGCGAGGCCCTTGCGGTCCACACTCAAGGCGACGACTTCAAAATCCGCGCCACCCAATTCTTTTTGCAATTTGGCAATGTCAGGCATTTCCTTGCGGCAGGGCGCACACCAGGTGGCCCAGAGGTTCAGCAACACGACTTTGCCTTTCCAGTCGGCAAGGCTGCGTTGCCTGTTGTCGGCATCAGTGAAACTGAATGCCGCGATGTCTTTTGGCGCGGTGTGGACAAGAAACGCCGCCATGGGGCCTTTTGCCATGGTCTTGTCCAAGCCATTTTTCATCTCGGTGACAGAAGTTTCAGCTGGTGGCTGGCTTTCAGCCTTGCGTGGTTCACCCGCATACCAGTAAAGGCCTCTGGCCACCACGTAGAGAATGGCGAAGAAGGTCAGGATAGTTATGAATTTTCTGAAGTGCGGTGAATTCATGATGTTTAAGTCTCTCGCGACAAGTCGTTATTTGATTGTAGTCGAAAACAGGATTATAGATGGCAAATAAAATGTGGGGCGGTCGTTTTGCGGAAGGGCCCTCCGCTGTCATGGCGGAAATCAACGCGTCCATCGGTTTTGACAAGCGCCTGTATGCCCAGGATATTGCAGGCTCGAAAGCCCATGCGGCCATGCTGGCGCAACAAAAAATCATTTCCACGGCAGATGCAAAGGTTATCATCAAGGGTCTCGATCAGGTCAAGGCAGAAATCGATGGGGGGACATTCACCTTCTCTGAGGCTCACGAAGACATTCACATGAATGTCGAATCACGATTGAGGGAGATCATTGGTGATCCAGCGGGGCGATTGCACACGGCACGCTCACGCAACGACCAGGTGGCGACGGATTTCAGGCTCTACATGCGCGATGTGGTGGACAGTGTTGATGCGGCCCTTGCGGCGCTTCAACTGGCATTGGCCGCTCAGGCTTTAGCCCATGCCGCCACCATCATGCCGGGCTTCACGCATTTGCAGGTGGCCCAGCCCGTGACGTTTGGTCATCATCTCCTTGCCTATGTTGAAATGCTGGCGCGGGATCGGGGTCGCTTTGCCGATGCCAGAAAGCGGATCAATCTTTCGCCGCTTGGCGCCGCCGCATTGGCAGGAACGCCTTATCCCATCGACCGCAAGCAAACCGCCAAGGCCTTGGGATTTGCCGAACCCCTGCGCAATTCCATGGATGCGGTTTCAGCCCGGGACTTTGTGCTGGAAGTGCTGGCCGCCTCGACCATCTGCGCCATCAACCTGTCGCGGCTGGCTGAAGAAATCGTGTTCTGGTGTTCGGCGCAATTCCGCTTTGTGGCGCTGTCGGACAAGTTCACCACGGGATCGTCGATCATGCCGCAGAAGCGCAATCCCGATGCGGCAGAATTGGTGCGGGCCAAACCGGGGCGGATTCTGGGTGCCTTCACGGCGATTGCCATGGTGATGAAGGGTTTGCCCCTCACCTATTCCAAGGACATGCAGGAAGACAAGGAGCCAGCCTTTGATGCGGTGGATAGTTTGGCGCTTGCCATTGCTGCCATGACGGGCATGATTGATGACATGCTTCCCAACAAGACCGCCATGCATGAAGCCGCTTCAACCGGCTATGCGGTGGCGACTGATCTGGCGGACTGGCTGGTCAAGGAACTTGACATGCCGTTTCGCGATGCCCACCACATGACAGGACAAATTGTGGCGCTGGCCGAACAAAAGAAATTGCGCCTCGATGAGCTTTCACTTGCCGAATTGCAGTATGTGGAACCACGGATCGACAAAACCGTGTTCAAGGTGCTGACGGTTGAAAATTCGGTTGCGCAACGGCGCTCGCTTGGCGGAACATCGCCAGCCAATGTGACCCGCGAGGCCAAGCGCTGGCTCAAGATTTTGAAAGGTTGATGATGATGAACTTCAAACACGCCCTGCTGCTGGTCTTACTTGCAACATCTATCACGGCATGCGGAGTGCGCGGCGACCCCCAGGCTCCCCAGCCCTACACGGAAACAAAGTAGGGCCATGCATCACTTTCACTACCAAAATGGCGCGCTGCATGCCGAGGATGTTGACCTGTCGGCGCTTGCCGATGAAGTGGGCACGCCCTTCTACTGCTATTCCACTGCCACGCTGGAGCGGCACTACCAGGTGATGGACAAGGCCTTTGAAGGCACGGATCACATGATCTGCTATGCCATGAAGGCCAATTCCAACCAGGCGGTGATCAAGACCATGGCAGCCCAAGGGGCTGGCATGGATGTGGTGTCGGAAGGTGAATTGCGACGCGCCCTGGCGGTGGGTGTTCCGGCCCGCCGGATTGTATTTTCCGGAGTTGGCAAGACAGCGCGTGAAATGTCCTTTGCCCTCTAGTAAGGCATTGCCTGTTTCAATGTTGAATCAGAGCCGTAGCTTGAACTGCTTTCAGCGGTGGCCACAAGGGTCGGGCAGCGGGCGTCGGTTTCCATTCGCGTCAATCCGGATGTCGATGCCAAGACCCATGCCAAGATCACCACAGGCCGGGCTGACAACAAGTTCGGTATTTCATGGATGCTGGCGCGGGAAGTTTATGACCGGGCGTCAAAACTGCCGGGGCTGGAT
>JANONM010000403.1:0-2704 GCA_031420855.1 Hyphomicrobiales bacterium | reverse complement strand
GGCCTTCGGCCACCTCCTCCCCGCGAAAAGCGCGGGTTGGAGGGCAGTTACTGACATCGCCTTCCTACCCCGATCCTTCATCGGGGAGGAGGTGGCCGAAGGCCGGAGGTGGGGGATGCCGCAATAGCTCTCGATCACCACCACTGTGGCGCTTGATACTTTCCTGCGGCCTGCTCGATTGCATAAGCCGTCTGAAACAGCGTTTCCTCATCGAATGGCTTGCCGATCAACTGCAAACCAAGCGGAAGCCCTTCACTTGAAAGGCCAGCAGGTACTGCTATCCCCGGCAATCCCGCCATGTTCACGGTAACGGTGAAAATGTCGTTGAGATACATTTGCAAGGGGTCGGTGATCTCACCAGGTGCAAAGGCAGCACTTGGCGTGGCGGGGGTCAATACAACATCAACCTTGTTCCACGCCTCGTCAAAATCGCGTTTGATCAGTGTACGGACTTTCTGGGCCCGAACGTAATAGGCATCATAATAACCAGCAGAAAGCACGTAGGTGCCAATCAAAATACGGCGCTGCACTTCCGGACCGAAACCCTTGGCGCGGGTTCGTTCATAAGTGTCGATCAGATCATCACCCGGCACCCGCAAGCCATAACGCACGCCATCATAGCGGGCGAGATTTGATGAGGCTTCGGCGGGGGCCACGATATAATAGGCGGGCAATGCATATTTTGTGTGGGGCAAGGAAATTTCAACAATCTCTGCCCCCTGCTCTTTCAGCCACTGGGCCCCCTTGTTCCAAAGCGCATCAATTTCGGCAGACAAACCATCGGGTCGATACTCCATGGGAATGCCAACGCGCAGACCCTTGATGGATTTTCCCAAAACCTTTTCATAATCCGGCACTGGCAAATCAACCGATGTCGTATCTTTGAGATCAACGCTCGCCATGGTTCTCAAAAGAATGGCGGCGTCACGCACATCCCGGGCGATGGGGCCTGCCTGATCCAGCGACGAAGCAAAAGCCACAATGCCCCAACGCGAGCAACGGCCATAGGTCGGCTTGATGCCTACCGTTCCTGTAAATGCTGCGGGCTGACGAATTGAACCGCCGGTATCGGTTGCCGTGGCACCTGCACAAATATGCGCCGCCACAGCAGAGGCTGAACCACCTGAGGAGCCGCCTGGCACCAGTGACGCATTCGAATTTTTGCGCCGCCAGGGATTGGTCACCGGGCCGTAGTAGCTGGTTTCATTTGATGACCCCATGGCGAATTCGTCCATGTTGAGCTTGCCCAACATGACAGCACCTTCGCGAAACAGATTGCCTGAAACGGTTGATTCATAGGTGGGCTTGAAGCCATCCAAAATATGACTGCACGCCTGCGTGTGAACACCTTTGGTGGCAAACAGATCCTTGATGCCCAGCGGAATGCCTTCCAGGGCACCGGTCTCGCCCTTGGCAATTCGGGCATCGCTGGCCAATGCCATGGCACGGGCCTGCTCCGGAGTTTCAACAATATAGGCATTGAGGCTGCGGGCTTTTTCGATGGCCGCGATATAGGCGTCGGTGAGTTCCAATGCGGAAATGTCCTTGGCCTTCAATCTGGCGGAAGCTTCGGCAATGGTGAGGGCGGTCAGGCTGGTCATTATTCCACTACCTTTGGCACCATGAAGAATTCATCTTCCGATGCAGGGGCATTCTGGGTGATGGCTTTGGCGTTGTGACCATCGGTCACCACATCATCGCGCATGCGCATGGCAAAGCTCACCACACTGGTCATCGGTGCCACATTTTCCACATCAACTTCATTGAGTTGCTCGACAAAGCTGAGAATTGCGTTCAACTCGCCGGCAAGTCGCGGCAAGTCCTCTTCGTTCACCTTAAGACGCGCAAGCCGCGCCACGCGCCGGACAGTGGCAGTATCGACAGACATAGGAAAAACCCTGTTGGAAATTAAGAGCGGCTCTTAGCGCGGAATGGCGGGGCAAGGCAACAGGACTTGGCCCGCAGGACATTGCACCGAACAATTGTCCAGTTTTGGATGGTTTTGGACTGACAAAGAAAAGTCCAATGCCACTGGAGAAAAACTTGGCTTTTCCAATTTACCCCATCCCCAAGATTGTCATTACCGCACTTGTTGCGGTAATCCATTGTGGTGCGTGCGAGATTTAACAGGATAACTCCACTCCCGTTGTACCATGGATTACCGCAACAAGTGCGGCAATGACAAACTTGGGGTGGCTTTATAGCCAGAAGAAGAAAAAAGCCATTGCCTTAACTGGACATCAAAGGGACAAGTCCGTCAAAGATTGTCGGCGGGAATGAATGTAAATGTACACAGACAAAGTCTACGCCACCTATCTCCTCGCATCAAAACCCCATGGCACACTTTACATTGGCGTAACCTCCAACCTTGTTGGCCGCACCACGCAACATCGAGAATGCGTCTACGAAGGATTCACCAAGAAATAGGGCATTCATCGATTGGTCTGGTATGAAGAATTCGGTGACATTTATCTGGCGATACAATGTGAGAAGACAATGAAACACTGGTCGCGGCAGTGGAAGATCAATTTGACCGGGCGAGAGAACCCACATTGGCAGGATTTATACCCGCAATTCTTTGCTGTTGGTCCAAAACCGTTTTGATTTCGAGTAGTTGTCGTCCTTGCATTTATCTCAGTGCACTATGGCAATGACTTCAATCAAGCCGCAAAACAGCCCACCATCGCAAAAAAATTGTGGACAA
>JANONM010000402.1:0-2231 GCA_031420855.1 Hyphomicrobiales bacterium | reverse complement strand
CTGTTGGTCGCCGCCCTTGAAATTGAACGCCCCCACATAGGCGCGGGAATTCATTTCGCGTTTACCCAGCACTACCAGATCATTGCCGCCGGAAATTTCACTCCACACCGTGGCGTTGGGATCAAGCGAGTCACGCGACTGATCGACGTAGCCGAGTTTCACCGAAGGACCGACAACGATTGAACCTGCATCCGGTTGCTCCTGTCCGGTGATCATGCGGAACAAGGTGGTCTTGCCCGCCCCGTTCGGTCCGATGATGCCAACGATGCCGCCGGGGGGCAATTTGAATTCCAGATTATCGATCAGCAAACGATCACCATAACCTTTCGACAAGCCTTCTGCGGTGATGACCGTATCGCCCAGACGTTCGCCCGGCGGAATGATGATTTGTGCAGAATGCGATTGCGTGCGTTCTTCGTTGATCTTGAGCAATTCATCATAGGCCTTGATACGGGCCTTGCTCTTGGCTTGGCGGGCGGTTGGCGATTTGCCAATCCATTCGGCTTCCCGCTCCAGCACTTTGACCCGGGCTGCATCTTCCCGGCCCTCTTGCGCAAAGCGTTTGGCCTTCTGCGCGAGATAAGCCGAATAATTGCCTTCATAGGGAATCGAGCGGCCCCGATCCAACTCCAGAATCCAACCCGTCACATTGTCGAGAAAATAGCGGTCATGGGTAACGATGAGCATGGCACCGGGATAATCCCGCAAATGATGTTCCAGCCACTCGACAGATTCAGCGTCGAGATGGTTGGTCGGTTCGTCAAGCAGGATCAGGTCAGGTTTGGCCAACAGCAGACGTGTGAGGGCTATGCGGCGCTTTTCACCGCCCGAGAGATTGTCAATCGCGGCATCACCCGGCGGACAGCGCAACGCATCCATGGCCAGTTCGACTTGCGCTTCCAGATCCCAGAGGTTCTGCGTATCAATGATGTCCTGTATCTTGCCAGCCTTCTCGGCGTTCTCATCATTGTAATCGGCCATCAGGGCATTGTATTCATCGAGAATGGCCTTCTTCGAAGCCACCCCTTCCATGACGTTTTCGAGAACTGATTTCGACGCATCCAGTTGCGGCTCCTGTTCGAGGTAACCAACCGTTGCTCCATCAGCCAGCCACGCCTCGCCGTTCCATTCCGTATCAAGCCCCGCCATGATGCGCAGCAAAGTCGATTTGCCAGAGCCGTTCGGACCCAACACACCAATTTTTGCGTCGGGGTAAAACGACAGATGCACATTGTCGAGCACCTTCTTGCCGCCCGCATAGGTTTTGGAAAGGCCTTGCATATGATAGATAAACTGGCGCGCCATTTTGTACTTTCAACTTTGAGACTGCGGCGCTTCTAGTGCCTGCATGCCGCCCTGTAAACTGCAAGCTGAATTTGCTTCAAGCAGCTTTCGGCTTTCGCATGGCGTGCATGAGAGGTGTGATCACATAGGTGACGACGGGCACTGTCAATGCCCCCAACAGGGCCCCAATCACGCCGGAGCCGAGTGCGCCAAGCAACCATGTGAAAAAACCTGGCATCAGAGGCAAAGTGCTGCCAATGGATTTGGCGGTTTCTTTGATCAGATGTTCCGGACCATCGAAACCGTAGTTCGCCAGTCCGTGCAAAACAATATCTCCTCCCACCCACAACATGGCCAAGGTGCCCACAACGCTTAAAATGGATAGAAGTACCGGCATGCCCTTCACCAACGCGCGACCAATCTGGGCAATTCCCCAAGTTCCCTTCCGCGCCATGGCGGCACCCGCGTCATCAGCCTTCACGATCAGCGCCACCACACCATAAACCGCAACAGTGATACCAATGCCAACCACTGCCAATATGATAGCCCGATTGGCTAGCTGTTGGTCGGCCACCCCCGCCAATGTGAGCGCCATGATCTCGGCAGACAGGATAAAATCAGTGCGAATGGCCCCACTGACTTTTTCATCTTCCAGTTCCTGCGCTGTTTGTACGATTGTTGTTTCGGCGGCATGAACATCATGGGAGTCATGCGGGACAACAAGGCTGTGCAGTTTCTCATAGCCTTCAAAGCACAGGAACAAACCCCCAAACATCAAAAGCGGCGTGATGGACCAAGGGGCCAGTGACGACAGCAACAATGCTCCGGGCAACAGGAACAACAACTTGTTTTTGAATGAGCCTAAAGCAATTTTCCAGACGATTGGCAGTTCACGCTCGGATGCAAAACCCACCACATAGCGGGGTGTCACGGCGGTATCATCAATC
>JANONM010000401.1:0-3763 GCA_031420855.1 Hyphomicrobiales bacterium | reverse complement strand
CCAAGGACGGGACAAAGCACATTTGGTGGCGTCCGGAGAATTTGCACCCGCCGGGTGTTGTGAATTGGATTGAAACAGAAACTGTAATTTCTGAACTTCAGGCTTCGCAAGTCTCCTATGGCGCAGTTGATCTTGTTGATTTTCAAGACCATGGAAATCCAGCCATTCATGCGTCAGCACCATTGGGTGTTCAAAGACGTCATGCTCAGATACAAATCGCACTCATTGCAATCGGCAGAAGCCTGAATTTCAAAACTTCAGTCGCAGTGCAGGACCAAGCAATTGTCTACGAAGGTCAGCGATTGATAGAGATGGAAAGTGTGGTCAAGCATCTGGGCGACCTGACGCAAATTTCCGCCCATCCGGCTGCAATGAAGTGTGTCCGCGACATTGATGTTGTATGGTTCAAGAATGGTTCACTCATGCCAGCGGCTCTTGAGATAGAACATACAACTGGCATAATTTCAGGCCTTGATCGGCTGAAGCGTTTGCAGGACATAATTCCTGGTCAAAATGTCAGATATGTCATTGTCGCTGACGACAACGAGCGTGAAAGGGTAGTGAGGTTTGCGAATGAAGATCGTTTCAAGTCGTTGAACATCAGATATTTTCCCTACGCTGCAGTTGAGGAACTCTACAGCCTATGTGACAGGCGGGAACTTAAAGGCGTGACAGAGGCATTTCTTGATTCATTCATGGAACCTGTATTGATTTAGCCGGATGATGCAGCCTATGTTAGGGGAAGTTTCTTACTTTCAGCGCCCCCCCGATATGCCTTGATTTGGCCGCGCCGCTGCTTTACCTCACGCAAAACCGCAAATCCGGGAATATGCCGTGACTGATGAATCGCTGATCCGCGAAGTGGACGAGGAAGTCCGCCAAGACGAATACAAGAAGCTGTGGGACCGTTATGGCACCCTGATCACCGGGGCCATTGTGCTCGCCGTGGGGGCCGTTGGTGCCTATGAAGGTTACAAGTATTACCAGAAGAGCCAGTCCGAGGCGGCTTCGATTGTCTATATGGAAGCCGCGAAGAAGGCCCAAGACGGCAAGTTTGATGATGCCCTTGCTGCCTTGGCTGCCGTCAAACATTCGGGTTTTGGTCAATTGGCAAAATTGCGTGAAGCCGCCGTGTTGGGCGAAAAAGGCGATATCGCCAAGGCAGTCGCCACCTATGATGCGCTGGCTGCCGACACTGCGGCGGAACCTGCCCTTGCCGATTTGGCCCGCATCCGGGCTGGCTATCTGCTGGTCGATAAATCCACGCCCGATCAGCTTTTGACGAGGCTTGGCAAGTTTGACCGGGATGACAGTCCCTGGCGTTTTGCAGCGCGGGAAATTTTTGGATTGTCAGCCTTTCGGATCAAGGATTTCGTCATGGCGGATCGTTACATGAATGCTGTTTATGCTGACGCTGGTGCGCCTGCGGCCTTGAAGCAACGGGCGCAAGTGATGATCCAGCTCATTGCCCCCGACTTGCCGAAGAAGTGAGGGCAAAAAAGTGAAGTCGGTTTTTTTCCGTTCCCTCATCGCCGTTTTTGTTGCCGCCAGTCTGATGGGTGGTTGCAGCACCTTGAAGAAATTCACCGGCCAGCGCGACGACAAGATTTTGCCCGGTGAGCGCGAAAACATTCTGCCCCCCGACCAGCAGGTCAACAACGACATTGCCAGCAAGGGTGCGAAAAGCGCTGGGGCAGGCGTTGACGCCGCTGCCCCTTGTGATCCCAAAGTAGAAGTCTGCGCCGGAACCGAAGATGGCATTGACCAGGAAGCCAGCGGCAACTAGAGCAACTTGAAATTGGTTGCTCTTGACTTTCATCAACCGTCATTCCCGCGAAGGCGGGAAACCAGCTAGCCATCGGCTCGTACGACGAAGTAAGCGGGATTCCCGCCTTCGCGGGACTGACGGTGTTTGGGGGTTTAGAATTTGTTGACCGATTAATTACCTAACGCTGAACGAAATGCCAGAATTCCTGGCCGCTCTAACAACCTCGGAACCAATCCACCATGACGGCTGCAATCGCCATTCTGGGACGGCCCAATGTGGGCAAGTCCACTTTATTCAATCGTCTCGTCGGGCAGAAAGTTGCCATCGTTGACGATACGCCCGGTGTCACCCGTGACCGTCGCGAAGGGGCGGCATCGCTGGGTGGTTTGAAATTCCGGCTGTTTGATACGGCTGGACTTGACGACGCGCCCAAACGCGGCACGTTGGAAGCCCGGATGAGTGAGCAGTCGGAGGTGGCGGCCCGCGAAGCCGATGCCATTATTTTCGTGATTGATGGCAGGGCCGGCGTCACACCCACCGACAAGGAATTTGCCGGACGCATCCGCAAATTGGGAAAGCCCGTCATTCTGGTGTGCAACAAGGCGGAAGCGCGGGCCCATTTGCCGGGTCTTGCTGAGGGCTATGGCCTGGGCTTTGGTGATCCACTGCCGATTTCGGCAGAACATGCCGAAGGACTCGACGAGCTTTATGAAGCCCTGCTTCCCATCGTGCAGCCCAAGCAGGAGCCTGAAGTGGTGGAAAGCCCATGGCCGGAGGGTGATGAAGAGGCCGAGTATGATCCCATGCGGCCCTTGCGGTTGGCCATCATCGGCCAACCCAATGCCGGTAAATCCACACTGGTCAATGCCATGCTGGATGAAGAACGGATGCTCACAGGTCCTGAAGCCGGGATCACCCGAGATGCCATTTCCAGTGACTGGAACTGGCGGGGCCGTCCCATCAAATTGTGGGACACCGCAGGCATCCGGCGCAAATCCCGGGTGCAGCAGAAAATCGAAAAAATGTCGGTGTCAGATGCCATGCGGGCCATCCGCTTTGCCGAATGCGTTGTGGTGTTGATCGACGCTACCCTGGAAATCGAACGCCAGGATCTGACCTTGTCTGATCTCATCGCAAGGGAAGGCCGCGCCGTTGTCATGGCTCTCAGCAAGTGGGATATTGTTGAAGACAAACAAAAGGTTATGAAAGACTTTGAAAGCAAGTTGGAAGATGTGCTGCCGGAAATACGTGGCATCCAGGTGGTCACACTTTCAGCCAAACAGGGCAAGGGCATCGATGGCCTGATGAAAGCCGTGAGCATTGCCGACAAGCGATGGAACCAGCGTATCTCAACCGGCAAATTCAACCGATGGCTGGAAGGCATGCTGGAACGCAATGCACCACCAGCACCGGGCGGACGCCGCATCAAAATACGCTACGGCACCCAAGCCAGCACCAGACCACCAACATTTGCCCTGTTCGGCAACCAGCTCGACAAACTGCCACAAAGCTACGTCCGCTATCTGATGAATGGTCTGCGCGAAGCCTTCGATCTTAAGGGAACGCCCCTGCGCTTCAGCATGCGCGGGGGAAGAAACCCTTACGACAAAGACAAGTGAAGTCCCTCACCTGCCGCTGACGCGGCTGTCCTCTCCCGCAAGCGCAGGGCTATCGCATATGGCCAAAGGGACCTCATCCGCCCCGTTGGGGCACCTTCTCCACTAACGTGGAGAAGGGACAAAACCCAACATATTGTCCCTTCTCCAACGAAGTTGGAGAAGGTGGATCGGGCGAAGCCCGAGACGGATGAGGTCCCTTTGGTGCCATATGCGATAGCCCTGCTGGAGAAGGTGGCCCCAAGTTTAGATTTGGGCGCCGGTTGAGGGCCTTACTTTACTTGTCTTTGTCGTAAGGGTTTCTTCCCCCGCGCATGCTGAAGCGCAGGGGCGTTCCCTTAAGATCGAAGGCTTCGCGCAGACCATTCATCAGATAGCG
>JANONM010000400.1:0-2201 GCA_031420855.1 Hyphomicrobiales bacterium | reverse complement strand
GCCAGGTTTCAAACCCAGCTTTTCACGCACTTCACGAGGTATTACGGTCTGGCTCTTGGAAGTGATTTTTGAGTAAATCATGTTCATGCAAGTAAGATGTCTTACTTTCTTACTTTTGTCAAGAAAGCAGAGTGATTTTCTGGTGTAGCAAAATTTCTTCCAGATTGACTCCCGGTCCCTTGCGATCGACGATGATGAAGCGACTTTTCTCATCAAGCACCAGCAACGGAAAGTGCCAGGTGTTTTTGTTGTAATTGACGCCTTGCTGGCCATGGGCGTGGAAGGCCCGAAAGCTTCCACTGTCATCGGGATCAGCACATACCACCACCAACCAAGGCCTGTCCTGCAACGGATAGAACAGCTGGCTGCCGAGGGGATGACGCTCCATCATATGGATTTCGATCGGCTGTGGGCGCAGTTTGGCCATGAACAGGCTGATCTTGGCTGAGCCGCCTTCATCTGACACATCAATACTGGCGAGGTCATCAAAACGGTCAGCAAATCCCTGATTGATGCTCAAGGGGGTATTGCCATCCAACTCAATAATTTCACCATAGGGGGCGAAGGCAGCTTTCGTCAGCGGGTGAGGGCGGAGTTCGTACATCAACTCCTCCAACCGTCATTCCCGCGAAGGCGGGAATCCAGCTTGGCCACAGTTGAGCCTGTTGGAAGTTGGATTCCCGCCTTCGCGGTAATGACGTTGTGGTGGAGACGTGAGTTGTGATTGTTCATCCGCGTACAGACAATTTCGGGTGCCGGTTGACATCCTTGTATAGCAGATAGCGGAAAGGGCCGGGTCCGCCCGCGTAGCAGGCCTGCGGACAGAAGGCACGGAGCCACATGAAGTCACCGGCTTCAACTTCCACCCAGTCGTTGTTGAGGCGATAGACCGCCTTGCCTTCCAGCACATAAAGCCCATGCTCCATGACATGGGTTTCCATGAAAGGAATGACGCCACCCGGCTGAAAATTGACGATGTTCACGTGCATGTCGTGGCGGATGTCAGCGGGATCGGCAAAACGCGTTGTGGACCAGGCACCATTGGTGCCGGGCATGACGGAAGGTACCACGCCGCTGTCGCTGGTCACGAATGCTTCAGGCTTCTCGATGCCGTCGACGGTTTCGTAGGATTTGCGAATCCAGTGGAACTTGGCGTTGGATTTTGATGTGTTGGTCAACTGCCACGTTGTGCCGCTGGGGATATAAGCATAACCACCCATTGGCAGCGTGTGGGCCTGGCCAGCAAGAGTCAATTGCACTTCGCCTTCAACGACAAAGAGAACGGCTTGTGCCATCGCGTCGGGTTCGGGTGAAGTGCTGCCGCCACCGGGGGCCACTTCCATGATGTATTGGGCAAAGGTTTCGGCAAAGCCGGAAAGCGGCCGGGCCATGATCCAGGCCCGGGTCTTGTTCCAGTGGGGGAGCAGGCTGGTGACAATGTCTTGCATGACGCCCTTGGGGATGACGGCGTAACTTTCAGTGAAAATGGCGCGGCCCGTCGTCAATTGGGTTTGCGGAGGATGGCCACCGAGGGCCGAATAGTAGGGACGATTTGGCATCAGTTGCAGGTTTCCTGTGTTCTGAATCAGAGCCTAACTGAAAGTTGCGGTGCGGTCGAGGACATGCGATTGCATGACGTCTTCAATCAGGGCATAAGGATTTTGCAGACCAACACGGTCCCTTCGTCTATCGGTCAGGACGGCAGCCTCTCACGCTGCAAAGGCGGGTTCGACTCCCGCAGGGATCACCAACCATAAATTAAAATATTGATATTATTGATTTATTTTGAAAGTGGGACACTTTTGGGGGAGAAGTGGGACACTTTTGGTTCATTTATGTTCGCGGAACCATGAGTGGCATTGCGTCTTGTGAAAGCTTTCGACGGTTTGCGCGACGTGTGTAGAGCGTCGCCATTTCGGAGCGTGTCCATCCAAAAATTGCCATGAGTTGAAGATCGCTGGCTCCGTTTTCTGCAGCAATAGTTGCTCCTGCTTTGCGAAGGCCGTGGCTGGAACAATGTGATAATCCCGCTTGATCGCACCACTGTCGCATCGCGTTACCAAAACCATTTGCCGTAAATGGTTTTCCATAGCTGTTGACCAGGAAGGTCATGTGACCGAGATTTGTCTCATCAAGCACGGCTTGCAATTGGGGCAGGATTGGCAGGTCTACTTCGGCTCGTGTTTTGCCGTGTCGGAATT
>JANONM010000399.1:0-6613 GCA_031420855.1 Hyphomicrobiales bacterium | reverse complement strand
GCCAATCCGCCAAGTGCAACCAGCGTTACGGCTGATCTTTCTAGCGCTGACAGTTTGATCCCGACTGTAGGGCAAACTCATGCGGTTCAGGTTCTGGTTGATGGCGCATTGAGCCGGGGCGCTGTCCTCAGCTTTAAGCGGACGTGACCGAGATGTTGCAACGCACCGCCGACACTGAAAACCAGTATGCAGAGCCGATGGCTCCTGCATGGCGGGACAAAAACGCCGGGGTGATGAATGTTGGCTTGAACTGGGGCGCACTCTGCCTCGAAGCAGCATCGCCGGAACACTGCTCGGCCGTGCGGGCGGCTTTTGCTGCGGGCGCTGCTGTTATGGCTGCTGACAATGCGCCCTGTGGTCTGACGATGATGTCAAGCCTGTTCAACCTCGCACCTGTAGATGAAGACATTTTACTGATGTCGGCAGCTGCGCACCGATTGTTGCCGGGATTGAAACTGACGCCACATCTCTTGCAACAGGCTCTGGGCATTGTGAACCCAGACATGCTGACGCTGTTCTGGCAGCGTTTGTCGCCGCATTCCCCGCTACGGAAATTTCGCCTGCTGTGCAACACTGACAGATCGTGGAAGGCGGGGGCGGCACTTGAGATTGAAGAACGGATCCTCGGGTTTCTGTTTGGAGAGGATGCGCTGGATGAGGCGGTGAGCGCGGTCCTGCATCCGGTGACAGGTGGCGTTTGTCCGGCGCGGCACAGGGCGGGTCTTGACGCCGTGGTAAACAGTCTGCGCGGCATGGTGCGGCCCCGCGTTCACATCATGGGCCCCAACCACTCCGGGCGCCGTGCTGCGGCTTGCCACTTGGCTGAAGCATTTGGTTTGAGGGTGTTTGAGCTGCGGGCAAAAGCTGGAGAGCCCATTGCTGATCTCAAGTCATTGCTGGCGCGTGAAACCAGACTGTCGGGCCTGGCTGTTCTAATTGATGCAGACAGCCCCGAAGCCCGCACCCTGCTGAACGAGCAATTGAGCAGTCTTGAGGGCTTGATCATCGCGATTTCAGAGACCCATCATGATGTGACGCAGGGTTTTGCGGCACTGCGACTGGACCCACTTCAACTGGCCGACAGACAGTTGCTCTGGGCGGAAAGCCTGGCAGAGCGCTTGGATGTGACGGCTGCGCAAGTCGATGCACTTGCCAGCCAATTCAAATTCGGGCCGCGCACCATGCGGGCCGTTGCCGCTCACTCAAAAAATGTCTGGCAGGCCTGCCGGGAACAGGCGCAGGGTGAGCTTGGACAATTGGCTGAGCGCATCAACCCCGGCTATGGCTGGGATGATATTGTGCTGCCTGCCACCCTGCTGGCGGAGTTGAAGGCCGCAGCCAACCAGATTCGCCATCAAGCCCTGGTCTTTGGCGCCTACGGGTTTGGCCGCAAGCACCAGCGCGGCCAGGGTGTTTCCGTACTTCTGGCAGGAGCCAGCGGGACCGGAAAAACCATGGCAGCCGAAGTGATGGCGTTTGAGTTGCAGCTTGATCTCTACCGGGTCGACCTGTCGCGGGTGGTTTCGAAATACATCGGTGAGTCAGAAAAAAACCTGCGGGCGATTTTTGATGCGGCAGAGGCGAGTGGTGCCATACTGCTGTTTGACGAAGCCGACGCCCTGTTCGGCAAGCGCAGTGAAGTCAAGGACGCCCACGACCGCTTTGCCAATATCGAAGTGAGTTATCTGTTACAGCGCATGGAAAGCTATGGCGGCATGGCCATTCTATCCACTAATCTCAAAAGCCATATCGACACGGCGTTCATGCGCCGCTTACGTTTTGTGATTGACTTTCCATTCCCTGACAGTGCGGCGCGCCGGGAGATCTGGCTGAAGGCCTTTCCTGAAGCCACGCCCAGAAAAGACCTCGACTACGACGCTCTGGCCAGGCTTGATATTGCGGGCGGCAATATCGTTGTCATTGCCATCAATGCGGCGTTTCTGGCGGCAACAGAGGCAAGCCCGGTGACCATGGTTCACATCGCTGAAGCGGCAAGATCAGAATTTCGCAAGATTGACCGTGAATTGCGGCTGACCTGGGCGGGGGAGAACCAGAATGGTTGATACACCGCGCATCACGGCGAAAGGTGCAGGCTCTGCACGCGAGACTGCCATGCTGGCGCAGACCTTGCAGGTTGGAGTGGTGATGGGCCTGCAACACCAGAGAGGGCCCCTGCACATCGACCGGCTGCAACTGCAACTGCCCAGAGACGCCAGTCAGGCTGACGTTGCCGCTGCCGTGACGCGGGCCATAGCCGCAAAGCAGGGCCAGCGCTGATGAACAGGTTTTTGCCGATGCCGGCCCTCAAGGTGCCCTTCGTGCCACAAAAAGCGGTGGTTGCTCCTCAGCATCATGCGTTGGAACGGCAGGCCGACAGCATGGCAGCGCAGGTGGTATCCGGCCAGCCTGCGCGCGCTGGTCACGTCGCACCTGCGACATCAGATGGGGGTTCATCGTCCGGCAGGCCTTTGAGTGTGCAGCAGCGCGACTATTTTGAACCGCGTTTCCGGCGGGATTTTTCCCGGGTGCGACTGCATACGAATGAGGCTGCGCAAGTGGCAGCATCAGCAATCGACGCGCAGGCCTTTGCACGAGGCCCCGACATTGCTTTTGCACAGGGGGAATATCAGCCTGATACCGACGCTGGGCGTCATCTCATTGCCCATGAACTGGCCCACGTGGTGCAGAATGGCCAGCAGCAGTCTCAGACGATCAGGCGCAGACCTGCCAAGGCGCCAAAGAAAGCCAAGACCGTTGGTTCACTGACAGTATCGGCAGCGTCGCAGATTTCTGCAGCGCGCTGGTTCGAGATGATCCAGAACAGTGACAAGCTCACACCCTGGATGAAAGCCATGTTTGCCGTGTCGGGTGACAGCATTGTGCTCACCTCCGACAACGTGCAGCTTCCCGTGGGGTTGAATTGGGAAGACGTGCCGGAGTGGTTCAAGAGCACGCTCGTCGCGATCAAGGAAAAGCAGTGGCACCTCACCACCGGTGCCTCGATTGTGTCCGACAAGGGCAAATTCATCCACACGAAAATTCTGGCCGATGTTGAGAATGGTGATGCACCCGTGGGTCCGTCTCAGGTCGGCGCGGACGCAATCATCACTGGAGAAACCGTTGACGCTGAATCATTGAACAGCAGTCTCAGCCAGTTTGGACGGCGCATGCCCGACCGCAATGCCACAGGAACGGCAAAGGGCGGTGGGCGGCGCGCTGCTGCGGGACGAACGCCTGCTGAGGGTCTGGTGGTGATTTCAAACCGTTTCCGCGACACGGCAGCTGCAGGCATTGATGTTTTGCGCGACGACCGTTCGATGCTGGAAACCTTCTTCCATGAAATAGGGGCCCATGCCGGACTGTCCACACAGGGGAAATTTGATGAATCCAGTCATGGCCTCGGAGACTTCAGAACAACGCCGATCACCGATGCGGACCATTTGGCGCAAGGCGTGTGGAAATTCTTCGGCGAAAGCAGCAGGCAGGATGGCATTGCCAAGGACATGGCGCGAAGCCTTGGTCCGACGGGACAAGCAGAAACCAAGGCAGAGATGGACAAGATGCTGGCCGACCTGAAAAAAGCCGTTGCTGATCTGGAGGCGATGCAAAAGCAGTTGCAGAAACAGGCTGGGAAAAAGTAACCGCGCCATGACTCAAGGCTTCGCCCATGCCCTTACACCTCAAACGCAGAAATCGGCTGTGTCGTTTATTCAGCGCAAGGCGAAACTCGGAGCAGTGAACGATCCCCTCGAATACGAGGCGGATGCTGTTGCAGCGCGCGTGGTGACAGGGCAGTCCGCTGGGGCCATCAGCGTTGCAAGTGGCGGGGTGCAGCGCAAATGTGCGGCATGCCAGGCTGAAGAGGAGGAGCACTTGCAGCGCAAGGCCGTGGCAGGCGTTGGTCAAGTGCCGCCGTCGAAGGCGGAAGGGGCGGTGCAGGCGGTTGCCACCGGCGGCAGGCCGTTGAGTGCCGCGCAACGGCGTTATTTCGAGCCGCGTTTTGGCCGGGATTTTACTGGCGTTCGCCTGCATGATCATGCCGCTGCGCGAGAGGCGGCCCAGACAATCGGGGCGCGGGCGTTCACGTGGCAGAATAATATCGGACTTGGTGCAGGGGACGCTGCTTCCGATGCGAAGCTGCTGGCGCATGAACTCACCCATGTGGCTCAACAGTTGCCGCATGTGGCAAGGCAAGCTGCACCATTTCACAGCCGCACCTTTCATGATGATGAGGGCGGTGACCTTCTGGATTACTTTGAGACCGTACAGAACCAGCCCACCCAAACGGTGGATGGCATTGTGGGCAGTGTTGACAGGCGGGTGGAAGCACCAGCGCGGGGCGCAAGACCACGGGAGGTCACCCATCGTGGCCGTGTCGGCAACATTCGCCTGACGCCGGATGGCAGAGTGATCGTGCCTTACCGCATTCAGTTTCAGTCTGCACTTACTGCGAGTTCACAAGGCATCTGTACTGACCCGCCAACAGCAACCGCAGTGCCGCAATTGCCCGCAGCGACGTTCACCCGCATTCAAAATGAGTATATCGCCGCGATGAACCGGGGGCTCAACAACCGCTTTGCCTTGCGGGTGACTGGTTGCACCAACGACCAGTCTTTCAGCAATCGTCTGATTCCAATTGTCATAACGGCAGAGGCCGTGACCAACGCGCCTGACCGAACCATTCGTATTGTCAATCGCGGCGGCCGTGCGGACGCAGCGAATATCTGTGCTGGCGATTTTGATGCGCTGCTTCCCATTCACGAAGGTGGCCACCAAGCACTCGGAGCACCGGATGAATATCAAGAGCACGATCAGGCTTTGATTGCGCGTGTGAACGCTCCACCGCAACCCTTGCACTGGGAACGGCCAGAGCGGGTGCGCACCGACATGAGTTACATGAACAGCCAGGATGATGTGGGTGGCAATGGTCTGTTTCATGAGCGGCACTTCCGTTTTGCGCAGGTGTTTGTCGAAGCCGCGCTGCGGGGGCAAGGGTGCAGCGTTGACCTGGTGCGCACGGGATCGCCACCTCCAGAGTTCCGCGTTGATGCAACAGTCGGCAGTACCTCGCTCAACAATGGTACATCACCGTTGGCACTTTCGCTGTTTGCCGGGATCAGCATACCCACATCCGTCAGCCGCAGGCTCTCGCTCACGCTGGGTGTGCAGGGCCAAGCCTTCCTGAATATGAACCCCCGCATTCAGGATGCCTTCATGCTGGGTCTGCGGGCGGGAATACACTTGCAAAGCAACCCCGGTTCCTTTGGCGTTGGTGGGGGCGTGTTCGGCTCTGTGGGTGGGCTTTATCAACCTGGATCGAGCAGTGATCCAACCCTCACGTCGCGGTCCCAGGGGTATGGCGAAGTCGGTGCCAACGTCGGCATTCACAGTGGCATGGTGCTTGGTGGCACAAACTTCCGACTTGGTGTGGAGGGGGCAACAGGCCGGGAATTGAGCGGTTCTCCTGATGCGTTGCAGTGGTATCGCGCGGGCATCACGTTTGGTCTCAGTCGATGAGAGTCCTTCTGGCAGCAGCCAAACCGACGCAAACTGCCGCTGCACCAAAGCCGCAAATGAAGACGTTGGTCGGACCAGTTGATGATCCGCTGGAACGCGAGGCGGACCTGGCTGCTGACGCTGTTTTGGCCAGTCGGGCGGTTGGGGCTTTGAGCCAAACTTCCGCTGTTACTCAGCTCAAAAGAGCGGATTTACCAAACGTCTCGACTGCCGCAACTGACCTGGCTTCAAACTCTGTGGCCCACGGCGGCACAGCGCTGACCCGCGAACAGCGCAGCTATTTCGAGCCGCGCTTTGGCAGGGACTTGTCGCACGTGCGTCTGCACACGCATGAAAAAGCTTCAGCGGGTGCCGAACACATCAATGCGCGAGCCTTTACGTCTCACAACAATATTGCATTCGCATCTGGCGAGTATCTTCCCGGAACGCCGCGCGGAAAACATTTATTGGCCCATGAAATTGCGCATGTTGTGCAGGGCTCACGGCATATCATGCGGCGTCAACCTAAAACTGGTTCCTCGCAAGATTCGAAATCAGCAGAGTTGATACCAACAGCACCATACCGGCTGGAACTTGCAAACCCGTTCTCCGACGCGGAAGCGCATGCCTCATTGTTTGCGTTGATGCCAGCACTCATAGGGCAGTTGAGCAAGACCTACAATATCGACGACCAGTTGGCTTGGCGTTTGGTGGAATGGGTGCTCTCGGGAACCGCCTTCATGACACAGATGACCTATAGTCACGAAGAGGGAGGTCATGCTGGCGCGGCGCGGCGGTTTGGCTGGAATCCTTCTGTCAAACTTCAAGCACCTTGGTCCGGGGTAACACAGTTCGGGGCAACCCCGGGAGCGACAGACGAACAGAGAAGCATCGTGAGTTCTGCTGGTGTCAATCAGGAGACACTCAATGCCAGCCGATTGGCAAGCCGTTGGGCTTTGAACGGCACGATCAACTATCAGGAGGCGATGACTTACCTTTATGCGCAGACCAATCTCGCCGCCTATGCCGTGCGCACGCTCGCAAAATCTGCAGGTGGTTCCGTCGAAAAAGACAAGGACGACATCTACAAGTATGTCACCAGTCAAAACGGTTTGAG
>JANONM010000398.1:0-3070 GCA_031420855.1 Hyphomicrobiales bacterium | reverse complement strand
CTTCCCGGCACTTCACCAGACAATGCCGAATGGGTGGAACGCAAAATCAATGTGGTGATGCGCTATCACAAGAGTTCCTATCGCGTAGGGCGCGAGTTGTTGGAGAGGGGCATAGTGCTGGACGAATCGAGGGGGGTTAACCCCATCGCCATGGCTGCGGCGGGTGGCGGTTTTCCGATCACCAGCAAAAACCTCGGCGTGGTGGGCACAGTTACTGTTTCCGGCATACCCCAGCGCAACGACCATCAATTTGTTGCTGCTTGCATTGCGGATCATCTCGGCATTGCTCAGAAAGAAATTCAACTGCCGCCCGAAACCCCTTGATGTCACCTGATATTCTATTCTGGGTGTTTGCCGGTTTGGCGACGTTTGTTGTCGGGGCTTCAAAAGGTGGTGTGCCCGGTGTGGGCATTCTTGCTGTGCCGATTTTGTCGCAAGCTGTTTCGCCTGTCATGGCGGCAGGGTTGCTGTTGCCATTATTGGTTGTCAGCGACATTTATGGACTTTGGCTTTATCGAAAATCCTACGATCTTTGGAACATTCAAATCATTGTTGCTGCGTCACTGATCGGCATCGGCATTGGCTGGGCCACTGCCCAATACAACAATGATAACATCGTGAAGCTGATCGTTGGATTTATCGGCATCTGGTATAGCATCGACATTTATATGAGAAACCGAAAGAAGGTGGATGTTCCTGCAAGAAAAGCCGATGTCCCCCGCGGTATTTTTTGGGGCAGCATTGCCGGGTTCACAAGTTTTGTCGCCCATGCAGGAGGCATACCGTTTCAGATGTATGTGCTGCCGCAAAAACTCGACAAGATGACCTATGCTGGTACAGCAACCATTGCCTTCACCATTATCAATGTGCTGAAACTTCCGCCCTATTGGATAATTGGCCAGATCAATGTGGGCTCGCTTGAAAAATGCGTCTATCTCATTCCCGTGGCCCTGTTTGGCGCATGGGCAGGATATCGGCTCACCAAAATCCTGCCACAGGATGTTTTCTTCAAGGCCGTTGAAATTGCCTTGTTCCTGGTTTCACTGAAGTTGATCTATGACGCGCTGATTTGACAATTGCCGCTGCTTTGCTACGGTGTGCATGGGGCCGATTATTTGGAGTATTGCATGATGCTGCGGCGGTTGGTCCTTTCCCTGGTATTTGTCTGCTTGTTGCCCCTGTTGGCTTTTGCTGACGGGCAACGGGTTATCCTCGTGATGGACGCCTCAGGCTCCATGCGCGGCAAGATCAATGGTCAAACCAAAATGGCCATTGCCAAGGAAGTTGTTGCCAAGGTTGTTGGCGCGTGGAAGCCGGAGGATGAACTGGGGCTGGTGGTGTATGGCCACCGCGACAAGAATTCCTGCGATGATATCGAAACGGTGATTGAACCCGGCCAGTTGGATAGCAGGGCTTTCATTGGCAAGGTTGAGGGTTTGGTGCCCAAGGGCAAAACCCCGATGACCCAGGCGGTGCTGCAAGCGGCGGACGCCCTGCGCTATCAGGAAAAGCCGGGAACTGTCATCCTGGTGTCAGACGGCATTGAAAACTGCAATCTCGATCCTTGTGAAGTTGCAGCCCAACTCGAAAAAGAAGGCATCAATTTGACCGTACACACGGTTGGCTTTGGGCTTGATGATGAGGGTGCCATCAACCAGCTCAAATGCATGGCAGAGAAGACGGGTGGTTCCTTCTACACGGCTTCGAATGCCGATGAATTGCAGACCGCACTGAACAAGACAGTGGCACCTCCCGTTGAAGTGGAGCCGCCGAAACCGGTTGTGCCGGAGTATAATGTGTTGGGCCATGTCACCATGGCTCCCGGCGTTGAATTGGCCAAGCCATTCCTTGATCTCTATTGGGAAATTTATTACTCAGTGAACGGACAAAAGGGAGAACGCATCACCACGGAATTTGGCGTTGCTATCAAATATAACATGGCCCAATCCGGTGATTATATTGTCAAGATTGTTGGCGACGGTAGCAACGCGGATATCTATTCCGAGTTTCCTGTTCACATCGAAGCTGGCCAGGTCAGTCAACTGAATTACAGTCTTGATGTTGGTGTCGTAAGACTTGTTGCTTACCTGGATGAGGCAACGCCGGTCGCTGATGGGAGCCTGTATTGGCAGTTCCGCAAACCAACGGGCGATTTGCTGGCGACCAAATATGGTCCGGACGTCTATTTCCTCCTGCCGGGTGGCACGCACAAGGTTGAAATCAATCTTGGTGCCGTCAAAGCCGAAGCTGATGTGCAAGTGGCGGTTGGGCAATATCTCGAGCAAAAGGTTTCGCTGGGTGCCGGAACCATTGAGGTGACGGGCCTCTATTCGGAAGGCGGCGAAGCCATTCCATCCGGGATGACAGTAGAACTTCGCAAAGGCCAAGCCAGCCTTGATGGCAAACACGAGCATATCGCCACGGATTATAACTCGCCGTCGCTTTTCAAAACCTCTTCAGGCAAATACCAGATCGTGATCATCAAGGATCATGCCTCGAAGACCTACGATGTGGAACTGAAGCCAGGGCAAGCCCTTAAGCTGGCAGGTTCTATTGATGCAGGCTTTCTGGCCATTCCGGGATCGGACGGTTCGACGTTTGAGATCTATGGTGCCAAAAAGGATATTTCTGGAAACCGCCTGCGGATTGCAAATGAATATGGTGCCCTGAACAAGGCCTTCACCGCCGGAAAATATGTGGTGAAGCTGATCGAGAGCAATGGCGAAGTGCTGGGTGAGAAGGAATTTGAAGTGAAGGCCGGTGAAAGAACAGAAGGTGCGATTCCGTAAAGGGCGTTGGCTTTAACGGGGTTTCCACCGAAGGGACCTCTTCCGGCCTGCGGCCACCTTCTCCACGAAGGCGTGGAGAAGGGACTGAATTACACACCGGTCTCAATCACTGTCCCTTCTCCACGTCTTCGTGGAGAAGGTGGCGCAACGCGCCGGACTGTGTGCGCCGTAGCCTACTTGGGCGAAGGGGCATGAGGTCCCCTAACCACACAATAGGCCATTGCAATAACGTCCATTCACGAAACCGTGAAAACCACCTGTCTTACCATCTTGTAATCAAC
>JANONM010000397.1:0-1501 GCA_031420855.1 Hyphomicrobiales bacterium | reverse complement strand
GCGCCTTTCCGAGAGACGCTGAATGTCTGGCCCGACAATTCTGGCCGGGCCCCCTCACGCTGGTGGTGAAACGTCGCCGCGATTGTCCGGTGTCCCTGCTGGCATCGGCGGGATTGCAGAGCCTTGCGCTTCGTGTTCCGCAGCATGATGTGGCCCTGGCGCTGCTGGCTGAAGTGGCAAAACCATTGGCTGCGCCCAGCGCCAACCGTTCAGGCCGCATCAGTCCGACAACGGCTGCGCATGTGCGGCAATCGCTGGGTGCTGATGTTGATCTGGTGCTGGACGGCGGGCCTTGTGCGGTGGGATTGGAATCCACCGTTGTACAGTTTCTGGATGGATCAGCCAGATTGTTGCGGCTTGGAGGCTTGGCGCGATTAACGCTTGAGGCCGCCATGGGCAGCAGGTTTGAAGATGTGGAAGCAGGTCAGCCTTCGCATGGACCCGGCCAGCTTGAAAGCCACTATGCGCCAGTGGCAGCGCTGCGATTGAATGCACTGTCACCGTTATTGGGGGAGATCTATGTGGGGTTTGGCGGGTTTGGCGGCGGTGATTATTCGCTGTCACCTTTGGGTGATTTGCAGGAGGCGGCGGCCAATTTGTTTCGTATCCTGCACGAGGTTGATGCCAAAGGTCCTGCAATGATTGCGGTTGCGCCAATTCCTGAAACCGGATTGGGCGAAGCCATCAATGACCGTTTGCGTCGCGCTGCGGCACCGAGACCATCATGACCCGAATTCCAACAATGGAAACACTTGAACGGTTGGCCCTTATCGTTGGCGAAAAAGGTGTCATCCGCGAGAATGATCGCAAGGCTCCCTATCTGCAGGAATGGCGGGGCCTCTGGCGGGGCGCCACTTCCCTCATCCTGCGGCCGGCCAGCACCGATGAAGTATCACGGCTCATGGCCATCGCCCATGAAACCGGAACGGTGATCGTGCCTCAGTCGGGCAATACAGGATTGGTTGGCGGTCAAACGCCGAATGCCGATGGTTCGGAAGTGCTGCTGTCGCTTGACCGGATGACCCGGATTATTGAGGTGGATGCCAGTGACTACAGCCTGACGGCAGAAGCAGGTGCCACCTTGAAGTCCATTCAGGATGCTGCATCATCCGTAGACAGACTATTTCCCTTGAGCCTGGCCTCTGAGGGCTCGTGTCGCATCGGCGGCAATCTCTCGACCAATGCGGGCGGCGTCAATGTGCTGGCCTATGGCAATGCGCGGGACTTGTGCCTCGGCCTTGAAGTGGTGCTGGCCGATGGCCGCATTCTCAAGGGGTTAAAGAAATTGCGCAAGAACAACACGGGCTATGATCTTCGCAACCTCTTTATCGGTGCCGAAGGAACGCTCGGCATCATCACAGCGGCGACATTGAAGCTGTTTCCCAAGCCTCGGCGTTACGACACGGCATTTGTGGCCGTGCCGAATGTGGAAGCGGCACTTGGTCTTCTCACACTGGCAAAAGACTGCGCCGGAAACCGTGTTGTGGCCTTTGAACTGGTG
>JANONM010000396.1:0-4845 GCA_031420855.1 Hyphomicrobiales bacterium | reverse complement strand
GCCGCGACAGGCGCTGCCGCAACGCCGGCCTCGCCTTCTGCAATGGTGCCAAGAAGCGCACCAACGGCGATGGTCGATCCAACCGCCGCCACGATTTTTTCCAATTTGCCAGAAGCGGGGGCTGGCACTTCCACCGTCACCTTGTCGGTCTCAAGTTCAACCAATGGCTCATCAGCTTTCACCGCCTCACCTTCCTTTTTAAACCATTTTGAAATGGTGGCCTCAACCACGCTTTCGCCGAGGGTTGGAACCTTGATGTCTTTGCTCATGGTGGTGTCGCCTTTTGTACTTTCATTCCCCTGTTTGGGGAGGGTTGCCGACTCGTGGTCCCTCATACGCCCATCGGGCACCATATCCCGCAGGAAGAAGCGGGCGAAGGCTGGTCGGTTTGGCCTTCTCCCGCCTCTTTTGGTGGGAGAAGGTGGCCGAAGGCCGGATGAGGGGCCACAGGAAAATCCTTTATGCCAATGCTTCATCAAGGAACGTCTTCAGTTCCTTCAAATGCCGACTCATCAGGCCGGTTGCCGTCGAGGCCGACGCAGGTCTGCCGACATAGCGGGGCCTGGTAATTTTTGCCCGGATGAATTCCAGCACGCGCTCAATGCCGGGCTGGACAAAGGTCCAGGCCCCCATATTGTGGGGCTCTTCCTGGCACCAGATGGTTTCAGCGTTTTTGAATCGCGCCAATTCCTGGGCCAGTGCCTTGTGGGGCCAGGGATAAAGCTGCTCGATGCGCAGGAGATAAATATCGTTGGTCCCGCGTTTTTCGCGTTCCTCATAAAGATCATAGTAGACCTTGCCGGAGCACAAGACGACGCGCCGGATCTTCTCATCCTTTACCAGCCGGATTTTTTCGGTCTTGAGATAATCGGCATCATCCCAAAGCAGGCGATGGAAGCTGGTGCCTTCAGCCATTTCGGCAAGGGTTGAAACCGCGCGCTTGTTGCGCAACAATGACTTCGGCGTCATGATGATCAAGGGTTTGCGAAATTCCCGTTTCATCTGGCGGCGCAAGATGTGGAAATAGCTGGCGGGGGTTGTGCAATTGGCGACCTGCATGTTGTCTTCAGCACACATCTGCAAAAAACGCTCAAGCTTGGCTGATGAATGTTCCGGCCCTTGCCCCTCATAGCCATGGGGCAGCAGACAAACGAGGCCGGACATGCGCAACCATTTGCGCTCGCCCGCAGACAGGAACTGGTCGAAGATCACCTGGGCGCCATTGGCAAAGTCGCCGAATTGGGCTTCCCACAAGGTGAGGCCATTGGGTTCGGCGAGGGAATAACCATATTCGAATCCCAGCACCGCCTCTTCCGAGAGCATGGAGTTGATGACTTCGATTTTGACGTTCTGGTCTTTCTTCAAGTGGTTGAGGGGGGTGTAACGCTTCTCCGTGAGCTGATCGACAAGCACGGCATGGCGTTGCGAGAACGTGCCGCGTTGCACATCCTGGCCAGAGAGCCTGATCTTGGTGCCCTCATCCAGCAAGGTAGCATAAGCCAGATGTTCGGCCATGGCCCAATCCAGGCCCGTGCCCGCTTCCATCATCTTGGCCCTGGCATCGAGCACCCGCTGCATGGTCTTGTGGGGCGTGAAGGTTTTCGGAACCTTCACCAGCTTCTGGCCCAACTCCTGCAAACGCTGAATCGGAATGCCGGTCTTTCCGCGCCGATCATCTTCCATGGAAGTGGCGGTTTTCATGCCAGCCCAGCGGCCATCCAGCCAATCGGCCTTGTTGGCCTTGTAGCCTGAGGCCACACTGAAGGCATCGTCCAAGGTCCGGCGGTAGTCGGCCTTCATGGCTTCAAAGCCAGCCTGGTCCAGCACACCTTCAGTGATCAACCTGCTGCCATAAATCTCCACCACCTTTTTATGGGTTGATATGCGCTTGTACATCAGGGGTTGGGTAAAGGCCGGTTCATCGGTTTCGTTGTGGCCAAAGCGGCGATAGCAGAACATGTCAACGACAACCGGCTTCTTGAATTCCTGGCGGAACTCCATGGCAATCTTGGCCGCAAACACCACGGCTTCGGGATCGTCACCATTGGCGTGGAATATCGGTGCCTCAATCATCTTGGCAATGTCGGAGGGGTAGGGAGAGGACCTCGACCAGAGGGGTGAGGTGGTAAAACCGATCTGGTTGTTGACGATGAAGTGGATGGAGCCGCCATTGCGGTGGCCTTTGAGGCCGGAGAGTCCGAGACATTCCGCCACCACGCCTTGTCCGGCAAAGGCCGCATCACCATGAATGAGCAGGGGCAAGACTGATGTGCGGGATTTGTCGCCGCGCTGGTCCTGCTTGGCGCGGGCCTTGCCCAACACCACGGGATCAACGATTTCGAGATGGGAGGGATTGGCGGTAAGCGAGAGATGCACGGTGTTGCCATCAAAGGCGCGGTCAGATGACGATCCCAAATGATACTTGACGTCGCCTGAACCTTCGACTTCATCAGGGGTGGAAGAGCCGCCCTGGAATTCATGGAAGATGGCCGAGAAGGGTTTTCCCATGACATTGGCCAACACGTTCAGACGGCCCCGATGGGCCATGCCCAAGACGATTTCCTTCACACCCAGACTGCCGCCGCGCTTGATGATTTGTTCAAGGGCGGGAATCATCGATTCACCACCATCCAGACCGAAGCGCTTGGTGCCGGTATATTTCACATTGAGGAATTGTTCGAAATCCTCGCCGGCAATCAGTTTTGCGAGAATGGCTTTCTTGCCCTCATTGGTGAAACGGATTTCCTTGTTCTCACCTTCGATGCGCTGTTGCAGCCAGGCCTTCTGCTCAGGGTCGGAGATGTGCATGAATTCGACGCCGAGTGTGCCGCAATAGGTGCGTTTGAGAATTTCAACGATCTGCCGGATGCTGGCCTTTTCAAGGCCCAGCACATTGTCGAGGAAAACCGGACGATCCAGGTCAGCAGGGGTAAAGCCGTAGGTCTCGGGATCAAGTTCAGGATGGTTGACGGGTTCCTTGAGTTTCAACGGATCAAGATCAGCCGCCAAGTGGCCGCGCATCCGGAAGGCCCGGATCATCATCAGGGCCCGGACGGAATCCATGGTGGCTTTTTTGACTTCATCCACCGATGGTGCCGTCGCGACGGGTGCAGCAACAGGCAGTGGCTTTGCAGCTTTTGGCGCCAGCGCTGCCAATTTTGCAGCGATGGCTTTTTCGACCTCGGCCCAGTTGCCATCAAGGGCTGCCGTCTGTTCATCGGCAGGTTTGGGCGGCCAGTCGGCCCTGGCCCAGGAGGGGCCTTTGGGCGCTGCTGCCTCTTCCGGCATGGCATCAAAAAACTGCCGCCAGTGGCTGTCCACGGCGGCGGGGTTGGTCAGATATGTCTGGTAAAGCTCTTCAATGTACTTGGCGTTGCCACCGTAAAGAAACGACGATTGCTCGAAAGCCGTCACAAGTTCTGTCTTGTTCATATCAGTCCGTCCGTTTGGTCACCCCGGCCCTGGCTTCATTGCCATCACGCCGGGCAGGCACAATCGCCCCGTTCCCGCTCAACTTCACTACATAGCAATTACGACTGAATTATTTGCTTTTCAACTTTTTCATGAGGGTTTCACCTAAAAGTGCTGGCGAGGCGGAAACCGCGATGCCGGCCCGTTTCATGGCGTCAACCTTCGAACCTGCATCACCCTTGCCACCGGAGATGATGGCCCCGGCATGGCCCATGCGGCGGCCGGGGGGGGCTGTCATACCTGCAATAAATCCTGCCATGGGTTTCTTGACCTTGTTCCGACGGATGAACTCGGCAGCTTCCTCTTCGGCAGAACCGCCGATTTCGCCGATCATGATGATGGATTCGGTCTTGGGGTCGGCGAGAAACATTTCGAGGATATCGATGAACTCTGTGCCTTTCACCGGATCGCCGCCAATGCCAACAGCCGTGGTCTGGCCAAGGCCTGCCCGGGTGGTCTGGAACACGGCCTCATAGGTCAGCGTGCCGGAGCGCGAGACGATTCCGACATTGCCCTTCTTGAAAATATTGCCGGGCATGATGCCGATCTTGCATTCGCCGGGAGTCAAGACGCCGGGGCAATTGGGTCCAATGAGACGGGATTTGGAACCCGTGAGGGCGCGTTTCACTTTCACCATGTCGGCCACCGGAATGCCCTCGGTGATGCAGACGATGAGCGGGATATCCGTTTCAATGGCCTCCATTATGGCATCAGCGGCAAACGGCGGTGGCACATAGATGACAGTTGCATCGGCCTTGGTTGCATCGCGGGCTTCGGCAACCGTATCAAACACCGGTAGGCCCAAATGGCTTGTGCCACCCTTGCCCGGCGTCACACCGCCAACCATCAGCGTGCCATAATCAAGCGCCGCCTGGGAATGAAACGTACCCGCCTCCCCCGTGAAGCCTTGGCAGATGACGCGGGTTTTCTTGGTGATGAGGATGGACATTATCCTTTTTCTTTCATCTCAAGAGCTCTGCGAATTTCGGAAATTTCCATGGCAATAGAAGAGGTACTCTTGTTGGCTTCAGCAATTTTCATTTCAAGTTCTTTCAATCGCAATCTGTCTTCTGCAATCGCTCGCCAAACCACAAATGCAGCAATCAAGATCATGATCACCGTCATTGCTTGCTGAAGCGTAGGCGTAAAAAACGTATCCATTTCAAGCCGCTTCCTTCACAGCCTTGACGATCTTCTTGGCCGCATCATTCAAGTCATCCGCAGAAATCACGTTAAGCCCGGAATTGTTGATGATGGCTTTGCCCAGGTCCACATTGGCTCCTTCCAATCGCACCACCAACGGAACTTTCAGTCCCACATCTTTCACAGCGGCAATGACGCCTTCGGCGATCACATCGCATTTCATGATGCCGC
>JANONM010000395.1:0-3685 GCA_031420855.1 Hyphomicrobiales bacterium | reverse complement strand
CATGCCCATGATTTCGGGCAATTCCGATGACACAAGGATGATGGCCAGACCCTTTTGCGCAAGTTCACTCATCAAGCTATGCACTGCGGCCTTGGAACCAATATCGATACCTTTGGTCGGTTCGTCCAAAATCAGGATTGTGGGATTGGAAGCCAGCCATTTGGCGATCACCACCTTTTGTTGGTTGCCGCCCGACAAATCACCAATCCGCTGGTCCCAATTGGCGGCCTTGACTTCAAGCGATGTGCCCAGATCCTTGGTGGATGCCAACTCCTTGTCGCGTGATAAAAATCCCTTCACCACATGCTTTTGCAACGAGGCAAGTGATGTGTTCTCGCGCACGCCCATGGGAAGAATTCCGCCTTGCACCTGCCGATCTTCCGGCACATAGGAAATGCCAAGGGCAATGGCGTCGGAAGGCATGTTTATTGTTACGTCTTCGCCGCGCAGCTTGATCGACCCACGGGTTGTCTTGCCGATGCCGAATAGCGCTTGCATGGCCTCCGAACGGCCAGCCCCCACCAATCCGTAGAAACCCAGTATTTCTCCTTTGCGAATGGCGAAAGAAATATCGGCAAACTCGGTGGCATTGGAAAGGCCTTCAACCTGCAAAACCAGTTCCCCGGGATTGGTTTCCCGCTTCGGATAAATCTGGTCAACCGGGCGACCGACCATCAAGCGCACCAGATCGTTCTGGGTCACGTCTTTGATGGCACCATCGCCAACTTTTTCACCGTCGCGCAAGCAGACCCAGCGATCCGCCACACGGAATATTTCATCAAACTTGTGGGAGATGAAAAGCACGGCGCGGCCTTCGGCTTTAAGTCGATCAACAATGCGAAACAGCTCATCGATTTCGCGGGCCGAAAGCGAGGCAGTGGGTTCATCCATGATGACAATGCGCGAGTCATGAGACAGCGCCCTGGCAATTGACACCAGATGTTTTTGTGCAACGCCCAAGCGCTTGAGCAGTGTTGCCGGATCAATTTCAGCTTCAATGGAATGAAGAATGTCGTGTGCCTTCTGCATCATCGCGGGCCAATTTATCAAACCGGATTTTTTGCGCGGCGCATGACCCATGAAAATATTTTCTGCCACCGTGAGTTCGTCAAACATCGCGGTTTCCTGATGAATGGCGGTAATGCCTGCTTTCCATGAATCGGCAGGGCTGATGAAGGATTGCAACTTGCCATTCACTTCAATGCTGCCAGCATCAGGGCGGTAAATCCCCGTCAGCAATTTCACGACAGTCGATTTGCCAGCCCCGTTTTCGCCAATCAGTGCCGTGACTTCGCCAGCGGCAAGTTCAAAGCCGACATCGTGCAAGGCCCGGACGCCTGGGAAGGATTTGGAAAGGCCTGCGAGTTTCAGCATGTGGGTTTGGGGCAAACATTTTGGGCTACCCTGTCGTCGTCATCCCCACGAAAGTGGGGACCCAGACTTTTCACATGATCGCATGTTGCAAGTCTGGGGTCCCGCTTTCGCGGGAATGACGATGTTGAGGATTGGTTTTGCAATGCCGCACTGCCTGATCAATCAACCGAGCAATGCAGCGGTGTCATTTCAATCAGAATATCTTCGAGAACTGTTCGATATTCGATTTGTCGAAGGTGAACGGATCAGCCATGGCGGCGTCGCCGTCGGGACCAATCTTGATGTCGCCCATGCGGCCAGCGGCAACAGCGGTATCGGCCGCACCGGTTGCCGTGCCCCTGACAAGTGCAATGGCAATCATGGTTGCGGTATAGCCAAGGTCGATCGGGTTCCAGATGGCGAATGTATCAGCGGAACCATTGAGCACGGCGCTCTTCATTTCGGAAGGCAGGCCAAGACCCGATACATAAACCTTGCCCACAAGCCCAGCATCTTCCACGGCCTTGGCAGCAGCAACGATACCTACAGATGTAGGCGCGATAATGCCCTTCAGGTTCGGGAAGGCTTTCAGCAGGCCTTGGGTTTCACGGTAGCTCTTGTCAGCCACGTCATCGCCATAGACTGTCGAAACCAATGTCATCTTGGCATATTCAGGCTTGGCCCATTCCTTTTTCATCTCCTCGATCCAGATATTCTGGTTCGTGGCTTGGGCAGTTGCAGAAAGAATGGCCACTTCGCCTTCGTTCTTCAAGGTCTTGGCCATCATCTGCACGCACTTCGAACCGATCAGCGCGTTGTTTGATGGATTGAGATGCATGATGCGGCCTTCCTTGGCCACGCCCGAGTCGAATGAAATCACCTTGATGCCGCGTTCCATGGCCTTTTTGCAAACAGGCACAAGGGCGTTTGGATCATTGGCGGAAATCACAATGGCATCAACCTTCTGGGCGATGAGTGAATCGATGACGGCAATCTGTTCTTCAGCCGTTGTTTTGGTGGGGCCTGTATAGATCAGTTCCACCCCACCGGCTTCCTTGGCCGCTTCCATGCCGCCGTCACGGCAGGCATCAAAAAATCCAATGCCGAGGGCTTTGACGACCATGGCGACGCGGATGTCAGCAGCTTGCGCGGCTGTCGAGAAGGCCAGCGGGCTGGCACCAGCGGCAATACCGGCGGCAAAAAGTTTCAGGGTATCACGGCGATTTTTTACAAGCATGTAGTCCTCCCATATTTTGACTTTGGAATGCGCGAAGCATTCCGGTTGGCACGGTTTTATCGGCAGTTTTCAAGCTGCCGCTGAAACCGAATTCTGTTGTTCCCCCACAATCATCACTTCAACGCCCGCATCCCGCAAAGTGTCAATCATTGCAGCAGGTGCGGCACCGTCAGTTATCAAAGTATGCACCCGCGCAAGATTGCACACCGCAATTGAACCGCGCGGTTCAAACTTTGATGAGTCCGCAATGACAATCAGTTTTTCAGCCCGCGACAGCAATTTGGCTTCGGCCCGTGCAATCAGCGGATCGCCTTCGACGATGCCAAGCGGTGTAACCGCATAGCAACTCATGAACATTTTGGATGCTGTGAAATGCTGGATGGCGTCTTCGTCAAACGGTGAAAGGATAATACCTTGCTCACGGTAAACCTCGCCACCCGGCAAGACGATGCGATTTTCGCTGGTGGCAATCAATTCCTGCGCAATGGGCACTGAATTGGTAAGGATTTGCATGCGCCGTGTACGGAGGAATTCGGCCATGAACCAGGTGGTGGAGCCAGCGTTGATGATGATCGATTCGCCATTGCTGCAAAGCTGTGCAGCAGCTTGTGCCAATTGCCGCTTGCGTTGGGCATGCAGGGTCTGGCTGATGTCAAATGAGCGGGTCGCAAGATGGGTCTGCCTGGCAATTTCAATGGCTTCGACACCGCCATGTACCCGCCGCAATTGCCCCATGGCCTCAAGTTTTACCAGATCACGGCGCATGGTGGCCGAAGACGCATTCAGCGTCTTGACCAGATCGCGCACGCGCATGACACCCCGTGTGCGGACAAGCGTCAATATTTTTTGGCTGCGTTCACGTTCATGCATCGCCCATCTTGGGCATTGAACAATCACGGCGTCAATTTAATTCGCCCATATTGCGTCGCATTTCGTCATTGCAGCGCAATATCGCTCAGCAATTCGATCACATTGCGACGGAATTGCGGTTGGTTAGGGCCGGTCCAATATCTGAAGGCTTTCAACCTGTGCACCGTCTATCGCCTGCATCAACAGGCGGGCCAGATTGGCTCCCGCATCGTGGAAACTTTCCGG
>JANONM010000394.1:0-4299 GCA_031420855.1 Hyphomicrobiales bacterium | reverse complement strand
GGATGGTTATGCCAAGCGGGCGCGCGAGATTTGTGATCATCATGGCATCTTGATGATTGCCGATGAGGTAATGTGTGGCGCTGGCCGAACCGGCAGATGGCGGGCATTGGAGAAGGATGGGGTGGAACCAGATATCATGGCCGTGGCCAAAGGACTGGCAGCGGGTTACCTGCCCTTGGGAGCGGCCATCTATGGCACCCGTGTGCATGAGGCAATCACAGCTGCTTTTGGGGCCGTGCAAACGGGCCATACATTCACTGGTCACACCGCCTGTTGTGCAGCAGCCGTGGCCGTGCAGCGAATCGTGGCCCGCGAAAATCTGGTCGGACGTGTTGCTGATAATGAAAGCAAACTCCAAGCCATGATTGCCGATGCTTTGTCGGGCGTGGATGCCATTGGCGACATCAGGGGGCGCGGTTATTTTATTGGAACCGAGTTGGTGGCAAACCAGAAAAATAAAAAGCCATTTCCGGCAGAGCTGAAGCTTTACCTGCAAATCCGGGCGCAAACTTTTGAAAATGGGCTGATTTGCTACCCGGTAGGCGGAAATGTAGATGGCGTGAACGGCGATGTGGTTATCCTCGCCCCACCCTACAATGCAACGGATGCGGAGTTGACCGAAATCGTCGACAAAATGGTCACCAGTGTCAAACAGGTGCTAAAACGCAATGAACTGATGTGATTGCCGCCGCTTGCGAAGTTTCGCAAATCAGTTCAAGTAATCCTTAACAGGTGTTAACTTTTGGCATGGGGCCCAATGCATCGACTGCTGCAATATTTGTTTCTAAATGTTTTTCCACTTGTCATATTGGCAGGGGCGGTTGCTGGTTGCAGCAGTGGGTCGGGTCGTTCGCTTCTCGCGCTTGAGGACGAAAAAACTGAATTCCGTGCTGCCTTGGCTCATAAAATTGGCGTGTCTCCGCTTGAAGTTCGACAGGCTTTGGACTCGACGCCGGAACAACAACAACTCTATGCCACATCAGTCGTTCAGCATGCCAAGCAAAAATTTGGCAAATCACGTGATGTCGCAATGCAACGATATCTGCAAGGCATGGCCAAATCTTTGGCGATTGCGGCAGGTGTCGATGATCAGACTTATGAGGTGGTATTGCTGGGCAGCCAACGGATCAATGCCTATACACCGGGTGCGGGCGCAATCCTGTTGAACGAAGGCCTGTTGCAAATTGCCCAGAACGAAGCCCAGGTTGCCGCTGTGATCGCCCATGAAATTGCCCATGGATTGATGCGACATCCGCAACGGCAGAAGCAAATCCGTTTGGCCAGCAAAGTTGGCAGCCGCATGATGGACGGCTTGGAAGAACCAGAAAAACACAATGCCGTCATCGCATTTTTTCGACTTGGCGGCAATGTGGCGCTGAATGGCATGATCCGCCAACAGGAGCTGATGGCCGATTCCATTGGCATCGATATCATGGTCAAGGCGGGATATGATCCACGCGAAATGGCGAAAATCCTGCGCACGTTGCGTTATGCAGCACCCCAACGGGATCGTTTGACAAATGTTGTCTATGGCAATCATCCCCTGACGATTGACAGGGAAGCGGCTGTTCGCAAAAAGATTGACCTGCACTACCAAGCCGTCGGTGGCATCAGTTCAACTGCACGATTTGACATACTCCTGCGCCCCTACCTCATCAAGCGGCTGAAGCGATTGGCGAAGCTCGAAGGTTAGAGATCATCGGGCGGTCAGTTGCATACCAAAGGCTCGTCATTCCCATGCACGAATGTCCTGGAAAAGTTAGTTATCCTCACCGACCCCAACAACCGTCATTCCAGCCAAGCGTAGTCCTTGCGAAGCGCGAGCTGGAATCCCGCTTTCTTTCAACAAGTAGAGCCTGTTGCCTGCAAAGCTGGTTTCCAAATCGCCCGCGATAGGGCGGGCGTTTGGAATGACGATTTTTTGAGTTAGACTGATAGCTTGTTGCTAATGTTTTCAGGCAATGCCAAAAAACTGTCAACGCACCGGCGCCCATTGCACCTGATCAATTGTCGCCGCCCCTGTAGCCAACATCACCAGGCGATCAAATCCCAAGGCGACGCCTGATGCGGGAGGCATGATGGCGAGGGCCGCAAGTAGCTCTTCGTCAATCGGATAACGTTCGCCATAGCGCTGCTGCTTCAAATCCATTTCCGCCTCAAAACGCCGACGCTGTTCTGCGGCATCGGTCAATTCACCAAAGCCATTGGCGAGTTCGACGCCGCAGGCATAGAGTTCGAAACGCTCGGCCACGCGGCTGTCATGGGGGCAAGTCCGGGCCAGCGCTGCCTCGACAGCAGGATATTCATACAACACTGTGACACGCCCATTGCCCAGATGTGGTTCCACTTTTTCGACCAGTATGCGACTGAAAATGTCTGACCAGTTTTCGTCAGCCTGAAATTCAGTGGGGCTGACCGCTGCCAAGGCATCGCGATTGGCTGTTCCATCGGAATGAAGTGTCGCCAGAAGATCAACGCCCGCATACCGGACGAATGCATCATTGACGGAAAGCCACTCCGCTTCAAATTGAGGATTACAAGACCTGCCCTGCCAGAGCATTTCATCTCTCGCGGCGATGCGGGTGGCGAGTTTTACGATGTCCAAAGTATCATCAATAATTGCATTGTATTCTTGATTGGCTCGATACCATTCCAGCATGGTGAATTCCGGCGAATGGGTTTTTGTGTGCTCGCGGTTGCGGAAGACATGGCCGAGCGAGAACAGTCGTTGCTCACCCGCTGCCAACAATTTCTTGCAGGCAAATTCTGGTGACGTGTGGAGAAAGCGTGGCGAGGTCGAGCCATCATTGTGGATCATGGTGGTGGCGAAGGCATGCAAATGGGTTTCATTGCCGGGTGACACTTGCAAAGCAGGCACATCAACTTCGAGAAATTCCCGCGCGTCAAACCAGGCTCTTGTTGCCGCCAAAATGCGATTGCGGGCCAACAAAAATGGTCTTCGGTCGGCGTGGCGATGCGGGGCAAACCACGGGCTGGCTGGAATGTTTGTCACGGTTCAAGAAGGTTTTCCGGGGTTGGCTTTGCTGGACCATGCTGCTAATAGGCGCGGCAACAGCGAACATCAATCTGCTTCGATGCAGTTTCAGAAAGAGAACAACCGTGGTTAAAGTGATCGCCAGCGGCGTGCGCAAGGGCAATGTTATTGAACACGAAGATGGCAAACTTTATGTGGTCCTGAAGGCCGAGAGCATGCATCCCGGCAAGGGCACGCCGACAACTTCAATCGACATGCGGCGGATTTCCGATGGCGTTAAAACCGTGGTGCGCTACAAGACCACCGACACCATGGAACGGGCTTTCGTTGAAACCGTCACCCATTCCTATCTTTACAAGGATGGCGACAATTACATCTTCATGAACCCCTCGAACTATGAACAGATCAACGTGTCTGCCGACATGCTGGGCGACGCTGCACCGTTTCTGCAAGAAGGCATGGAGTGCCAGTTGGCGCTGTTCAATGACATGCCAATCTCCATCGAACTGCCCGCCCGCGTGGTGTTGGAAATTGTTGAAACGGAACCGGCGATCAAGAACCAGACCGCCTCTTCGTCGTTCAAGCCTGCGATGCTTTCGAATGGCGTGCGCACCCTGGTGCCGCCACATATTGTTTCAGGCACGCGCATTGTGGTGGAAACTTCAGATGCGTCCTATGTGGAACGCGCCAAGGACTAACGTTCAAACTCGCCCACCATTTCGAGGTGGGCCGTCCATTTGAACTGGTCGACGGGGATGACGCGCTTCAGCCGGTAGCCGCCTTGCACAAGAATGCTGGCATCCCCGACGAAATTGCCGACATCACATGCCACCGCAATAACACGTTTGACGGTTGATTTTGCCAGTTGGCGGGCTTGGTCTTCTGCGCCTGAACGGGGCGGATCGAAGACGACCGCATCAAAGGCCTTGAGTTCCGAAGGCACGAGCGGCACGCGGAAAAGATCCCGCACTTCCGTAACGATAGGTTTCAAGCCCATGGCATTGCGTGCGGCTTTTTGCAGGCTGGCCACACTTGGTTTATCGGAATCGATGGCGAGAACTTTGGCAGACTCTGCAATCCGGAACGCGAAGGGTCCGAGACCGCAGAACAAGTCAGCAACATTTTTGGATTTGCCGATGCCATTGATGACCAATGCGGCCAAAGTCGCTTCGCCCTGCTGCGTGGCCTGCAGAAAAGACTGCACGGGCAATTGCACTTCGGCTTTGCCCATGGTCACGACAGGAGCGGTCAGCGATGTGTGAATTTCTCCGTTCACGGACAATCGCAACAGTTGATGGTCCGCG
>JANONM010000393.1:0-5629 GCA_031420855.1 Hyphomicrobiales bacterium | reverse complement strand
GCTTTTCGCCCATCGTGAAAAGCGTTTGTGGATGTTCTTCCAACCCCCGAAACGCGTCGGCAAATCGCGCCACGGAGACCCGGCCCGGAATTTGTAGATCACCGCCTCGACAAACAGCTGGTTGCCAAGAACGCTGTTGCGACCGACATGGCCCGGACGGCCCGGAAGAAGGTGCTCCATCCGGGCAAACTGATCATCGCGCAAACCATATCGTTCCATTCGAGTACCTTCCTTGTGAAGGCTCCCCATGAATCACGTTTTTACTGATTTGCGAATCCCTAAATGACGACACGCTCTAGTAGGCTTGGCGGGAATGACGGTTGTTGGTTCGTTGCAACAATCTGAAATTTGCCTCGGCACATCATGAACAAGAACATGCAAGAGGCTAAAAATGAAAAATTGGGTTCGCCTGCTTGCATCAGATGATCGCCTCAAGTCCCTTGCGCTTCACCAGAGACAATAGCCGTAACGACGGACCGCTGGGCTTCTTGGTGCCGCGTTCCCATTCGGAAACCAGATTTTTCGAGACATTGAGATAGCGGGCAAAGACGGGCTGGGATACCATTTCCGCCTCGCGCAGCGCCTTGATGTCCTGCGGCTTGAAACTTGGATTCTGCTCAAGGCACATCTCGTCAAACTCCCGCATGGTGGTTTTGTCGATGGTGCCAGACTGGTGGAAGCCTTCCATCATTTCATGAACAGACCTGCTGGCTTCACTTCTGTATTTGCGCTTTTCCATATCTCACCTCGAGTAACCTTCCCGATTTCAGTTCAGACTTGATATCTGCGTCTGAAAATTCAAGTACCAACTTGGCTGACCTTCTAAAATTTGACAGATCAATATCGTCAAGACTGCCCAAGTCATTCTTTGCATAACCGAAAACAAAAATGGCAATCTCGCCTCTTTTGAAAATGATTACACTTCGGAATCCGCCGGATTTTCCCATATTGTTACGGGCGATCCTTTGCTTGATAACGCCGGAACCAAGATCAGCGTCCACTAAGCCAAGATCAGCTCGAACTACTGCATCAGCCAAAACTTCATTGCTGATTCGATTCTTTCGCGCAAACTTAGCAAACCAAACGTTCATGAAAATGCGCGTCAACAAGACCTCCAAATATCACACTAAGTATGACACGTCAACCTCACCCCCACCGCACCGCATAGATCTGCGGCAAGGTCGAACTCACTTGCACCCACTCATCCCCACCGTTCTCACTCACCCAGACATTGCCTGTTGATGAGCCAATGGCCAGGCAATCGCCGGTGTCATCGATGGCCAAACCGTGCCGGAACACCACGTCATAGGCGTGTTTTTGCGGCAGACCTTTTTTCAGGCTTTTGAAAGTCTTGCCGCCGTCGCGGGTGCGCGTGACAACCAACGCGCCATCCACCGGAATGCGTTTTTCATCCTTAATGCCGGGAACGAACCAGGCGGTGTTGGCATCTTTCGGATGCACGACGACGCCGAAGCCAAAACTTGAGGGCTTGGCCTTCACTTCAGTCCAAGTGACGCCATCATTCACCGATTTGAATATGCTGGCATGGTGCTGCACCCAGAATTTTGACGGGTCTGCAGGGCATTGCACCATCATGTGCGGGTCCTGGCCATCCGGGCTTTCGGCTTCTGATTTCGGGCCATTGTCAAACTTCATGCCATGGCCCGATTGCGCCCAGGTTGCACCACCATCCTCGGTGCGCCACATGCCGCCGCAGGAAACGGCAACCCGCACGACATTTGAATCGCGGGGGTCCACACAGATCGAATGGATGCCGGGGATATCCGCCCCGCCACCCAGCCACTTGTTGCGGTCGGGATGCCGCCACAGGCTTTCCATCAATTCCCAGTTGTCGCCGCGATCTTTCGAGCGAAACAATCCGCCGGGCATGGTGCCGCACCAGATTACACCTTTTTCCTTCGGTCCGCCGGATTCCATGGCCCAGATCATCTGCGTGGACCATTTCACTTCTTTGCCCCAGCCATCCAAATCAATCAGGCCCTCGGGCTTTTCAGGATATTTGGGTGTGGTGATTTCCACCCACTTCTTGGCCCCCTTGTCGCGCCTGTGCAACTTTACGCCGAAATGACCGTGATTGATGGTCGCGTAGTCAGTGCCGTCGCGGTGGTCAGGCAAAGCCAGCGTGACATTATCACCCAGAAAATGCGCATCAGTGATTTTCCAAATGCCACGGGATTTGGCGACCTCAAAAAGTCCCTTGCGTGTTGAGATAGTCAATTTCCTGGCCATGGTGTCCTCCCTGAGAAATTCAGCGATTGAATACTATCCCCCCGACAAAGCCTGCATCACCCAAACCTCGCTGGTGGGCTTCACCGCATCACTTTGCTTTTGCAAATCCCTGATGGCCAATCCATCCACCAGAATGCGCATGTGTTTGCGAACGGCGCGTTGGTCATCCAGCACATAGGTTTCAAGCCGGGGATTGGCCTGAAACGCCGCATTCAAAATCTCCCGCACGGTCTGCCCCTGCGCTTCAAGCGAAGGGCAATCCACATGACGCCGCAGATTGGATGTGAAGTGGACGTGGGCCATGCGACAAATCTATCACAGCTGAATGCTTTGACAATGCCAGCCCTTGAGGCAAACGTGGGATCATGAAACGCCGCGCCATCCTGCTTTTGCCATTCATTGTAACCGCCGCCCAAGCCCATTCCTTGAAATGGGGCGACATCAAAATCGGTCACGCCTGGGCCTTGCCAGCTGATGTGGCGGTTGATGGTCAAGTTTTCATGCCCCTGTTCAATACAGGCAAAACGCCAGACAGCCTGATTGCCGCCCGAAGTTCCATGACGGGCATTATCGAATTGCGCTCCAACAACCGCTATGATGATCCGCCCGCGAAAGAATTTGTTCTTGATCCCGTAAAGCCCTTGGCCATGCGCCCCACCGCCCATCACTTGCGCCTGGTTGGTTTGCGAAACCCCTTGAAACTGGGGACCAAGTTTTCCATCATTCTGGATTTCCTCAATGCCGGCGAAATTGAAACTGAAGTCTATGTTGAAAGCAAACCGGGGAAGTAACTCATGAAAGCCAAAATCACCTGGATCAATGGCCGCGCCTTTTTGGGCGAAAGCGGCTCTGGTCATTCCGTTGTCATGGATGGCGCACCTGAAGCAGGCGGCCGCAACATCGGATTTCGCCCCATGGAAATGCTGTTGCTGGGGCTTGGCGGCTGCACGGCTTTTGACGTGGTGATGATCCTCGAAAAATCCCGGGAAAAAATCACCGGTTGCGAAATCGAACTGGAAGCCGAACGGGCATCGGAAGATCCCAAGATCTTCACCAAGGTCAAGCTCATCTACACCTTCACGGGCCACAACCTGAAGCCCGCCAGTGTGGAACGAGCCGTCAACCTCTCGGCGACAAAATATTGCTCTGCCTCAAAAATGTTCGAATTGTCGGCGACGCTGGAACACCAATGGAAAATCATCGACGCCTGATCCTTTGTATCATCCTGGCCCTCGCCCCGACGAGGGCCTTGGCGGTTGACTCCAAAATCCTGCAAGGACCGCAAATCATTGCCCTGCTGGAAGGCAAAACCCTCAAAGGTGCCTATGCCGACGGAACGCCGGTGCGCGAAACCTATGCCGTGGGCGGCAAGATTCCCGATTATCTGGATGCCCGCCAGTCGGCAACCGGCACCTGGTCCGTCGTCAACAACCAGCTCTGCACTTTCTATGATGCAGACATGGCAGGCGGCTGTTTTCGCGTGGAGAAAATCGGAGTCAATTGTTTTGATTACTTTGCCGTGGCCTCATCGGTTGAAGAAGACCTGGCACCAACCGAAAAGCCCCGCAACACCGCAAGGGCACATAATGATGGACTGCCTGATACCTGCCCGGATGAATTGTCGGTTTGAACTATTGCCGCCCTTCGAGGCTCGCAAGGGCTCGCATCTCAGGGTGAGGATTCCTGCGTGGCCTCATCCTGAGAGGCTGTGAGTTAATTGGCTTTTCGGCTGGCGGGATTTGTGTTATAATCATCCGTATACAGATCATATGGAGATGCTTATGGGCCGCGACGGGTTGTTTGAAGATCTTCCTGAAGTTGACAAGCCGGAACGGCCCTTGTCGGGGCAAGGTGAGGCGCGGGTGCTGCGGCCCGAGCGCCGGCAGATTGCCATGCGGGCTGTGGACCTTGACGGGTTTTTGCCTGCTGACCACCGGGCGCGGCTGGTCTGGGCCTGGGTTGAGGCGCAGGATATCTCTGAACTTTATGCGGCGATCAAGGCGCGTGGCCAGGTTGCCGGGCGGGCGGCGATTGATCCGGCGATTTTGCTGGCGCTGTGGCTTTATGCCCTGATTGAAGGGGTGGGTTCGGCCCGCCAGATCGAGCGGCTGGTCGAACACGATCTGGCCTATATGTGGCTGGCGGGCGACGTCGGGGTGAACCATCACGCCCTGTCAGACTTCCGGGTCGGCCATGAAGGGTTGGTGGACCGGCTGTTGACGCGCAGCATTGTGGCGCTTGAGGCACAAGGGCTTGTGACATTGGAAACGCTGGCGGTGGACGGCGTCAGGGTGCGGGCGCATGCGGGGCAAGCCTCGTTCCGCCGCCGCGAAACGCTTGATGAACTTGAGCGCAAGGCATCAGCGCGGGTGGCCGAACTCAAGGGCAGGCTTGGTGATAGCCCTGCGGTTGACAAACGCCGCGAGGCGGCAACTTTGCGGGCAGCCCGCGAGCGCAGCGAGCGTATCGCCAAGGCGCAACGTGAACTTGCCGAACGCGAGGCCGAACGTGAGCGGCGCAACCGCAGCAACAACAAGAAGACCAAAGGGCAAGGTCCGGTTCGCACCTCAACCAGCGACGCAGAAGCCCGCGTCATGAAGATGCCCGATGGCGGTTTCCGGCCCGCCTACAATGTCCAGGTGATAACCGATCCGGTGAGTGGCTTCATCGTCGCCACGGCCATCGACACCACGGGCTCCGACCGCGGCTTGCTGGTCAAGGCGCTGGACAGAATCAAGCTGCATTATGCCAAAGTCCCAAAAGTTGTGCTCGCCGATGGCGGGTTCTACGCCACCACCGATATCGAATGGGTGCACAACCACGACCCCGGCATCACGGCCTATGTGCCGCTCACCGCGAGCAAGCACGGCACCGACCCTTACGCGGCCCGCAAGGACGACGGACCGGGTGTTGCCGCCTTGCGTGAACGCATGCAGAGTGAGGAAGGCAAAGCCGTCTACAAGCAGCGAAGTCCAGCGGAACTGCCGCATGCCAGGCTGCGCACATACGGCCTCCGTCAGTTCACCTTGCGCACAGCCGCCAAGGCCCTGATTCAGGCAACATGGGCGGCACTGGCCAGCAATCTCATCATCAGCCTTGGCATAAACAAGCGAAAAACCTGCGCCGCCACATAAGCTAAAACAGGCAATAGGAAAATCCCTCGCCTGCCAACCCGAAAACAAAACCCAAAACGTGACCGACCGCCCAAACCAAGACCGAAAACTTCATTCCTCAACCGTAAAAATGAAAGACTCACAGCCTCTGAGGTGCCGCGCCTTCGCGGCCTTGAAGGGTTGGCCAACGCAAATCCCGCACTTTGAAAATGTACCTGTGCTTGCTAAGCATTGCCCATGGACAATCCCGCACAAATCCTTTTCCC